>CAYGYI010000013.1:0-16133 GCA_964354055.1 uncultured Candidatus Bathyarchaeia archaeon
CGAAACTGTCATCGACCTTTTCAAGAGCTTCTCCGACTTCAACGAAAGAATGACTCGCTACCAAGTTGAACACATCGCAGGCGACAAAGGTTCGCGCACGCGCTACACGCCGCCAAGCTGTGACACGTTGCGTACGCATGGAGTTTGCACGGGTTCCGACGATCTGTGCAGGCGCATTCGCCACCCGCTGGCCTATTACAGGTGCAAAACAGGGAACAGCTTAAACCCTAAATTAAAACAACCCGTCCAATAATAGGATTTATATAGTAAGTGAGAGATTACTGAACACCACTCAAAGGCGGTAAACCCACTAATGACCACGCAGGCTCCTTGCATAATTAGCTCAGATGACAAGGAGCAACCAGAAAGCCTGAGTCTGAGCTTCACAGACAACTTCCGCCAATTTATCGAAGGAAACCTAAACATAAAATCCGAAATCGGCGTTATCCTTCCAACATACTGCGAAGCCGCAAACATTGAAAGACTCGTCAGCGAAATCGAAAACTTGGATTTGAACCTTTCAATCCTCGTGATTGACGACTCAAGCCCAGACGGCACCGGTGTCATCGCAAGAGCCCTCCAAAGAAAACACGAGAATATTCTCCTATTCACAAGGCCAGGAAAAACAGGTCTCGGAACAGCCATAACCGATGGATTCAAAGTCTTTCTATCTCTGGAAAATCCGCCAAAGTATATTGTCACCATGGATGCGGACTACTCACACAACCCTAAAGACCTCCCTGGCATAGTTGCAGCTGCAAAGAAAGGAAACGGCTTGGCAATTGGTAGCAGGTACTGCAAAGGAGGCAGAATAGAAAACTGGAGCCCGTTGCGGCTTCTGACAAGCCATGTGGCCAACACGATTGCATCCCTCAGAGTCAAGGCCAGAATACACGACTACACAAGCGGCCTGCGTTGCTACTCAACAAAACTCGTAAGAGCAATCGTCCACGACCTGCACAGTCAAACTTACGAAATACAGATAGAAACCATACGCCAAGCCTGCAGAAGAAGATTCAACGTAAGAGAAGTCCCAATGACCTTCGTAAACCGCAAAAAAGGAAAATCAAAACTCAGTACAAACGAAATCAAAGAATTCATAACCTACATCATAAGACTGAAAACCTCCTCTACACCAGCATCATAACTGCTGGCGAATTCCAATGACGCGATTCTCCAGAGTACTTGTTGGCGTATGCGCCTACAACGAAGAAAACAACATCGGTCGACTTCTTGAGAACCTCATTTCAGAACAAAATATACCTGATAACTACAAGGTTCTAGTCATTTGTTCTGGCTGCTCTGATCGAACGCCTGAGATTGTTAGAGAGTTTCAGACCAAGGACAACAGAATAAAACTGATAACTGAGGACAAGCGAACAGGAAAAGCCAGCGCACTCAACACAATCTTCAGAACAGCACAGAAATCAAGCGATGTACTGATCCTAGTAAACGCAGATGCCCTGCCTAAAAGCGGAAGCATAAAGACACTTGTCTCCATACTGGAGAGCAGCAGAGCAGGTGCGGTATTTGCGCAGCCTGTGCCTTTCGAAAACTTCCACGGAGCCTGCTACAACGTTGTGCGCGTCATATGGCGCCTCCACCATACTATTTCACTTCTTCAAAAACCCAAATTATCAGGTGAACTGTGCGCAATACGCGTTTCCTGCCTCCGAGAAATACCAGAGGACGTGGCCACGGACGAGCCTTACATCGAAATGGAAATCTGCAAACAAGGATACGAAATATCATACGTACCAACCGCAATGGTAAACATACGCTGCCCGACCAACGCCATTGACCTAATGAAACAGCGAAAGCGAATATGGGTAGGCCACATGCAGCTTCAAAACGAAACAGGCTTCAAAGTCTCCACCTCCAACCCTAAAAATATTATGCGCGTAATCTCAGCGCTAAAACCCGCCGAGCTTCCATATCTAATCCTAGGAGGATTTCTAGAAGGGATTGCTTACATCCAAGCCAGGCTACAAGTCAACAAAGGCGCAATACCCTACGCTTGGGAACCCATATCCAGCACAAAAGACTGATAAGCCCATCAGGAAGCTTCGTCACTAGAGGATTGCTTGATGCACGTATTGCAGGTGACTCCACGATATCCTCCAAACTTGGGCGGCGTCGAGATCGTCGTTCAAAAAATCAGCGAGCTCCTAGTCGAAAGCGGGATAGATGTAACTGTCTATACAGCCGACCTCAGCAAAGGCTTGCCATGTCAGCAAAAAATCAACGGAGTCCTAATCAAACGATTCGCACCGCTCTACGGCGATCCATTATACTTGCCAGAGCCCAAATTCGTAAAGCATATGCGACATGAAAAAATAGACATAATCCATGCCCACAATACTCACATACTAACACCCTTGTTCGCATCAGCGTTTAAACATAAGAAACAGAGATTGGTAATTCAACCCCATTATCACCGTTTCGGGCAGTCTCCATTTAGAGATTGCTTGTTGCGGCTATATGCTCACCTAGCCAGTAGGTTCATCTTCTCTCAGGCTGACGTTACAATAGCTAATTCTGTCTATGAGAAGACAATCCTGCAAGAAGATTTCCGAAAGTGCAGAAACATCGTCTTGATACCAGAAGGCCTTGACGTAGTTGAGACAAGTCACGTAGAACGTAATCCTGCCACGCCAGCAAGAATACTATACATCGGAGCCTTGAAAGGCTACAAAAACGTTGACAAAATCCTCAACGGCTTCGTCTGGTTAGCGAGGAGAAACACTGCTGAACCAGTGAAGCTCATAGTAGTTGGCACAGGTCCAGAGCACCGCTCTCTAGTTGCCAGAGCTCACGACTTGCGAATTGATTCACTTGTCGAATGGAAAAGCGATTTGACTAGACAGCAACTATTAGATGAATATGCAAAGGCAAGCGCCCTCGTTCTTCTTTCACCTCTGGAGAGCTTCAGCAGAGTCGTTTATGAGGCATTGCTGATAGGGGTCCCTCTAGTCGTTTTGAACTATGGCGCTTTGGCAAGCTTGGTTAGCGCCCAGCTGGCTGAAGGCGTGAACTCGTTTAATGAACAGGAGATCGCGCAAGCCTTGCTCCGAGCGATGAAACGACAGTCTCCCAAGATACCGAACAGTCTCGGCAGCTTTCTTGATTGGAGAGAATACGCGAAAAGAATCATTAGAACTTATCACGAAGTGCTGAAAGAGCAGTAACGTTAACCTTTTAAGAAATGCACCACTGCTAAGACGTTGTGGAGAAAAGAAATGCTCTTACTATTCCTGCAACTAGTTCTATTCGTTTTTCTTCTAGCCACGAATGGCGAACCTCTACGGTTCCTGCTCTTCAAGCGATTGAGGATGTTCTCAGACTTGGACGTAGCGCAAGCGATCATCCTCGACATCTATCTTGGATGTTTGATTCTCTACGTGATTGCCATTCTTCCATTCGGTTTCTTCAGCGGGCCTTTAGTTCTAGGTCTGTCTCTAGCCAGTCTTCTCTTCTCAGCCGCCGTTCACTCCAAGAACCTCAAACAAGCCAGTTTTGGCAATATAAAAGCAGATTTGCTAAGTAATAAGTATGGTTTTGTCGACGGCACACTGCTGTTCGCCATGTTTGGCGTTTTCCTTCTCATCCAGCTTATTCCTGTCTCAAACTTTGTGCTGGGCAGCGTGCACGACACATCCATCCATTCTCTTATGGTTGAAGTCATACTTGAGAAGAATTGCGTGCCTCTGACTTTGCAGCCTTACTTATCCGAAGCCATCCAATACCCTCAAGGAGCGCACATAATTTTCGCTTACGCTTCTCACATTCTTGGCTACAATGCTCCAAAAACAGTCTTCTACGTGACGCCTCTATTCAACTCGCTTTCAGTGTTTGGAGCCTACTTCTTAGGCAGAAAAATGTGGCCGCACAAACCATTTTATTTGGGCCTCAGCTTCATGTTTGCCTTCATATCAAGTTGGCCGCTCTACATTACATGGGGCGGAAACCCATTCATCACAGGTTTTCCTTTATTCTTGATAAATCTGGGGTTGCTTTTTTACCTAATTCGCCAAAGAGGGAAGACTAACCTTAAGGAGCTACTCGCTATAGGAATTCTCTTTGGATATAACGGCGTTCTAATAGTGTCTTATCTTGAAGCGCTCGTTGCAATTATGGCTATATTTCTGATTTATGTACTAGTTCGCAGGCGAAATGAAATCCGCCGCGTACTACCAGCGCTATGCATTATTTCCCTTGTAGGCTTGCTCACTTTAAGTCCTTTCTTATACAGATACTTCGCATTCTACCTGTACCCTGGCCACAATATTGGTGTACCTTCCGACTTCATAGAATACCCGCGGTATAGATTCCACATTTTCCAGACATTGCAGTGGACTCTTGAAAACCTTGCTCCTTATCCAGCGGCACGCCTGATCACTTTCCTCCTTGTTGCCTTCTTCAGTATACTAGTTTGGAAAACCAAAGGCTACAGAGATACAAAACTCCAATTCGCTTTCACTCTGACCATTTTTGCCGCTTCAGTATTGATTTCCTTTGTGTCCTTCTTGCTCCCTGCAGACTTCACCGCAATCTCTCTCCCGCACCAAGGCATCATTCTCATGATTCCAGTAAATATCCTGCTGACTTTGTTCTTCATCAAATTTGTCCAGTTACTCAAACACCGAAAGTTGAAACTGATCTCAAGAATAGCTTCAAAGGACATATACTCAAGCAAATTGCTGGCCATCGCACTTCTTTCGTTGGTGACTTCTCCATTTCTATACTATCGATTCGCAGTTGATCCCTTTACAATGAGCGGAACATATGGGATGTTTGCAGTCGCCACCCAAGACGATTATGATCTCATGTTATGGATAAAAGAAAACCTGACATCAAACGCAATCATCTTGACTAACCCCAACGAACCAGGCCTGTTCATACCACCGCTTTCATATCACAGGATCGTCTACCCTTACACAGCAAGCTGGTACACACGTTCTTATCAAACGCTAATAGAACTGTTACGCAGTCACAAAATCAACGACACTGCTTACAAGCTAATGTCTGCACTTAACATAACTCACGTTTACATTGGTTCACAGGCAACGAATTGGTGGCTCGGAAACTTCGAATGGGATCCACTTCTGCTTTTGGGCAACCCCAACTTCAGACTGGTGAAGAACATAGGAAAGGCCTATCTCTTCCAACTCAACCAAACACATTCAAACACTGTGTTCTTTGAAAATTTCAGCCATGATCTTTGGTACGAGAACGGCTGGCAAGCGTACCACTATGGAAACGGCCTTGGAAACCTAACTATCATTCATGACGGCGAAAATCAAAGCTCATTGAAGGTGACAGCGCAAGCCATGTATACAAACTCAGAATGGAAATACGCAAGCTACATATACCGAAACATCTTCGTGCAAAACCATTCTGACGTTCATTTTTCTTTTAGTTTCAACGCTACCCAAGGCTTCAACGCCGAAGATGCTTTTGCAGCCTTGATATCTAACGTCTACCACAACCTATCAATCATGGTCACGACTCCAAATGGAGTATTTTCCAGCTATGCTCGTGCTATCAATACGAATACATATGCAGGTTCATTCAATTGCTCACTCAGCACACTGTGGCAGCAATATTTCGGTGCGCCATTACCTAGCACTTTCATTTTGGAGTTCGTAAACTATGATGCGGACGGTGTTGAGAACATTTGTTACATAGACAACATCAAGGTTGTATCTGCTCCTATAGGCTGACTTCAAATGGCCTTGCCAAGCGACATCGAGACGACTTCCGAAATCGGCAGGGTTCTAGGAAATGGTGACGTTTATCTGACGAGTTTTTCGTTATCTTCATATAGGAAAAGCTTGGTCAAATAGAATTGAACAACGGGGTTCCTCCGCTGATAGGCAGCCTTTCGGATGTTGTCTTTCAACAATTCTCTAGGGCTTAATGTCGATCGAACCGTGGCTACTTTGAACGTCTCTATTCAGGAGGAAGATATGCATAAACAGTTGCATAATCGTAGATACGTTATGATAAGATGATAAACGATGGTTTATGTGGTTCTCAGTTTTGCGTGAGTAAGGAAAACGAAACGCTTTTTACGCTTCAGCTCAAGTTAAACTTGAACAAAGTTGAAGTCAACTGCTTTTGTGCTGAATGCGTTTCGAAGCTACTATGATAAGAGTTTATCTATAACTCCGGGCCTTCCACAGATAAAAAAGCGTGAATTCGGCTTTGCTTCTTTCGAGGGCTGGATGCTTCGTCATAAGGGGTTTTCGAATGAAAATGAATTGGCTTCCTTTCTGCGTGATTCCGTGCCTAGAGATGCATACGTCTCATGTGCCTACTATGAGAATCCAGAAAGCGAAATGGAAAAGAAAGGCTGGCTAGGCGCTGACCTAGTTTTTGATATAGACGCGGACCATATTTCAACTGTGTGTGACAAAACTCACGACGAATGGACCTGTAACGGTTGCGGCTTTGCTGGAAGAGGCGCGGTGCCTGAAAAATGTCCTGTTTGTGGAGGAGCGAGATTCGAAGGAACCACATGGCCTTGCCCTGTCTGTCTTGCATCAGCAAAAACCGAAACGATAAAGCTTCTTGGCATGTTGACCACAGACTTTGGCTTTTCTGAGAAGGATACTCGCGTGTTCTTCTCTGGCCATCGAGGTTACCATGTTCATGTTGAGCTGGATTCGGTTAAGGCGCTTGATTCGATAGGACGCAAAGAGATCGTGGATTACGTACTAGGATTAGGCTTGACTAATCCTTTTGTCGGCAGCAAGCCGAGCAGTTCGAAGACGACAAGCATTGGTCAAGTTTTGAGTTCAAAAGATGCTGGTTGGCGCAGGCGAATTGCTTTCGGCATTAGAAATCTGCTGCTTATGTCCAATGACCAAGACTTACTCAACCTAGGGATCGAAAAAAATATGGCAAGAACATTGTTGTCGAAAAAGGATTCGATATTGAAGAACTGGGATAGTGCTGGAAATTTCAGCGAAGTCAAGGGCGTAGGCCTCGAAACTTGGAGAAAATTGACAGAACATAGTGCGAAGATTCAATCTGCCGAGATCGATACAGTCGTCACCACGGATGTCCACCGGCTGATCAGATTACCTGCAACATTGCATGGAAAAACTGGTTTTAAGAAAATCGAGTTCTCAGCGTCAGACATAGACAGTTTCGACCCTTTCAAGAATGCGATAGCCTTTAAAGGAGGCGTAGCAACGGTTTTTGTCTCAAGCGCACCCCAGTTCAAGTTGTGTGATGAAACGTTTGGTCCTTATAGGAATCAGAGAGTCGAATTGCCTACAGCGGCAGCTGTGCTTCTTGTTTGCAAGGGAAGAGCTGAGGTCGTAGAGTGAGATGTACCACGAGCTGTTTGAGGCTTGGAAGCGAGAGCTTGAGGCTGTCGAACTTGTGCAATTGGCTCCTGACTTCTACACCAGAGCGGCTGACTACCTGAGGCGTCTTAGGGAAGAAGGCCGTATGCTTGACAAAAGAACTGTGAAGGCCAGACTTCTCAGAGTTGAAATACGCAATGCCAAGCACATACTTCGCGAATTGGTTCAATCGCGTTTCAGAAAACTGACTCGAGAAATGAGTGAAGGTGAGAAGATTCCGTCGGAGGTTCTGACAGTTGAGGAAGAAAAAGCATGCGCAAATTGCACCCCCATAATGGAAGCCTACCAAAATTTCGCTAGAAATCTTCTGAGAGGACAAGCTGTGAGTCTAGAAGCAACACAGCAACGCAGATGCATCGTATTGCGTTTTCTAAAGGTAGTTCCGGAAATCATTGGAGCTGATATGAAGTCGTATGGACCTTTCAAAGTTGAAGATGTGGCCTCTCTGCCAGTCGACAATGGTAAAATCTTGGTCAAGCAAGGTTTGGCAGAGAAGGTCGAGATCATTTAAGATTACTGCAAACTAGGTTGCGGAGACTTTTCAGAACCCTGCAAATCGCGGTTATCTCTTATTTTCTGCCAGCTTCTGATCTTGCTCCACAGCATTTGACTACCGATTATTATCAAAGGATACGAAACTATCCATGTAATGGAGTAAAGTTGACCATAATAATCATGAAATCTGCCCCAGTCGCCTTTATCAATTGCTATCACAAAAATCGTGACTATTCTCAGAGCGTTAATGGAGTAAGTGACTACGGCACCCACAACAAAATAGACGATCCCTTGAGTCCAAGATTTGACTGTTTTTTTCAGGAACAGCAGAATCGTGAGTGTGTAGATAATTAGACTTTCAACGCCGGAACACGGCCATGCAATCGATGCGCTCCAGCCTCCATTCGCGTTCATTGCCTGTAGCACAGGCATGCTCCCGCCCAGTATTAGCCTCGTCTGGTACCCAATGAAATTCAGAATTTTCTCAGCAAAAATCGCTGTCGTAGGCACGAAGATCTGAAATGGAGTGAACTCTCCATAAGGGTAGAGGTTATCGATGACGTATACGAACCCCATTATCGCTATCAGACACGGTGACAGTGGCAGTTTTTTCAATCCTCTTGTTCCGTATTCGGCGAGAACTATTGCGACAAATAGGCCAGCAAAAACGAGATACTCTATTGAAAGAGGCATTAGATTTGCCCAAAATGGGTCTGCAGGGCTATTTTGGCTCAAATGCCTCGGGGATATGTCCACTATTATCTGGTTGAGTCCAAAGTAGTTTGCCGTAATAACATACAATGTAGGAAGAAACAAGAAAATGGCAAGCACCAATGCTCTTTTGGATCTCAACTTTTGAATATTCGGATGAAGTTCTTCCCAATCCAATATCATTTCAAGGCAAAGAATCCACAAAAAGAAGAGATAGTAGGTTCTGCCTTTCCATGTCGCCTCAAAAGAGGTTGGATACAGCCAATATAGTATCAGAAATGGAACGAGAAACGCAAAAACCGGCAGAATTCTAACTAGAACGCTCTTAATGCGCGCTGTATCTTCTTGCATTGTCAATTTCTAGTTTTAACATTCGATATAAAGGTTTAGCAATGTAGCCAAATAAAGGTGGTAACCTTCAACTGAACATTCTCTTGGTCAAGAGATTTGGCGAAAAAGTATAAGTGTTTGTGTGTTTTCATTATGCACGGCTGGTAGTGATTGGAGTGAATGTTCCTAAGGAAGTCACAACATTCTGTCCTAAATGCAAGAAGCACCAGGCTCACTCGGTGTCGCTCTACAAGGCTGGGAAGCGCAGAGCCTTGGCTAAGGGCGAACGTCATCATGACCGAGAGAAGAGAGGCTACGGCGGACAGAAGTATCCGCTTCAGAGAGAGTTTGCGAAAACGACTAAGAAGCAGACTTTGAAGTTGAAGTGTAAAGTGTGTGGCTACCAAAGGCACAAAGACGGTATGCGTCTAAGAAAGCTGGTTATTGCTTAGGATGAGGTGTGGTTATGGCTGAATGGGATGAGCTTATTCCGAAACCGAGAAGCAGTTTCATACGGGTAAAATGTTTGAAGTGCGGTAATGAGCAAATAGTATTTGATTGCGCGGTGAACAAGGTAATCTGCAACGTGTGTGGCGTCGAGCTTGCCGAACCCTCGGGTGGAAAGGCCAAGATCAAAGGCGAAATAGTGGCGGTTTTCGAGTAGGGATGAATTCTGTAATGGCTGCTGAGAAACCGGAGTGGCCAGAAGCCGGCGACTTGGTTATAGCCACGGTAGAGTCCGTTACAGACTTCGGCGCCTATGCGAGATTGGACGAATATAACAAGAGAGGTCTGTTGCATGTTTCTGAAATCTCCTCCTCTTGGATAAGAAACATTAGGGACTTTGTCCGAGAAGGGCAAAAACTAGTTTTGAAAGTCCTGCGGGTTGATGTGGAAAAAGGCCACATAGATCTGTCGCTCAGACGAGTCACGAAAAGAGAAAGAATAGAAAAAATGATGGATTGGAAGAAAGAAAGAAAGGCCGAGGCACTATTGAGGAGTGTTGCTGAGAAAACAGGGTTGTCGGCGGATGAAGTTTACGCAAAGGCTGGTTCGCTGGTCGAAAAAGAATACGGTCTGTATGAAGGTTTTGAGAAGGTTGTCAAAGAGGACATTGAAGCCCTGACCAAGATAGGTGTGCCCGAACAGCTTGCCGCCGCCTTCGCCGAAGTTGCTAAAGAAAGAATACATGTGCCGATGGTCAAAGTCAAGGGAACTGTCGAACTTCGATGCGCGAAACCCAATGGTGTGACGATAATTAAAGACGCTTTCCTGAATGCGAAGAAAGTTGAGAAATCAAAAGAAAAGTTTCGGTTTTACGTCGTCGCTGCGCCAAAATACTGCATTGAAGCCATGGCGGAAAACTATAAAAGCGCAGAAGACTTGTTGCAGAGAATTGCCCAAGGCGTAGTCTCATACGTCGACAAAGCTGGCGGGCAAGGCGCCTTTAGAAGGGAAAAATGACATGGTATGGCTTCTAAGGAAATGTGAGGAATGCAGTGAATATACGCTCAGAACGGACGCCTGCCCACACTGTAGCGGGAAAATCCATATTCCTCACCCAGCAAAGTTCTCGCCAGACGACAAATACCTCAAATACAGGATGACATTGAAGAGGGAGAGTCAACTGAGTGAAAGCGACATTCATCAAAGAACTCGCTAAAGTTGACTTGAGAAATCCAGTGCTCGTAGAAGGCCTTCCAGGCCTAGGACTTGTCGGAAAAATCACGATCCGCTACCTAGTCAAGCAGCTCAAAGCGGAAAAGCTAGCCTACTTATACTCACCGCATTTTCCGTACTTCGTGCTTGTAAACAAGAAAGGAAACGTAAGGCTGTTGCGCGGGACCTTTTACTATTGGAAGAACAAGAATGGAAAAAACGACCTTGTCTTCTTTACAGGAGATAGTCAGGCTCAGACAATTGAGGGGCAATATGAAATTTCGGATTGTCTGCTGGATTTTGCCGTAAAACATGACGTCAAGACCATTGTTACCGTGGGTGGCTATCGGCAGGAAGCGAAAGAGACGCCGAAGGTCATTGCAGCTGCGACTAGTTCGGAGTTGCTGAACAATGCTTTGAAGGCCAATGCAGTCGTGAGTTCGGTTGGTAGCCCCGTCGTCGGTACAGCAGGCCTAATACTGGGCCTAGCGCGTTTCAAGAAAATTGATGCGCTATGCGTGCTTGGTGAGACACGGGGATACTTGCCTGACCCCAAGGCGGCCAAAAGTGTGGTAAAGGTCTTGGGAGAAATGTTCGATTTCGTTGTGGACTTGACCGGTCTAGATGAGGAGATCGGAAAGGCTGAGAAAATGGTTGTGCGGCTGCAGAAGATCGAGGAAAAGAGAGCATCCATGGCTGAAGAAGTGCGAAAAGAAGAGGATAAGAAGGTTACTTACATCTCGTAAGGTTTCAGGAATTAAGCTCGTTCCTGACTATTTTGACTATTCTTTCTGCTGCTCTTCCATCACCGTATGGTGATTCTTGCGGCATTTCATTTGGGTTTTGCATTGTGTTTTCTATGGCAGTCAATATGTTTCTCTTCTCGACGCCTACGACTCTGGCGAAGCCCGCCTCCACTGCCTCGGGCCTTTCGGTCGAAAGACGGATAACCAGAACAGGCTTTCGGATGTTTGGCGCCGTTGCCTCTTCTTGTATTCCTCCAGAATCCGTGACTATCATCTCGCAGTTCTTCAACAAAACCAAAAAATCCAAATATCCGAGTGGTGGCAGAATCTGCACGTTTTTCGATCTCTCGATGGTCGTGTAGAATCGGCTTTGTCGAAGCCTCTTCTTCGTGCGAGGATGCATTGGATAGACTATTGGAATAGGCGCATCTGCGAAAGCCTCTACAAGATTCCTGAGAACAGTGGCATCATCGACGTTTTCTGCTCTGTGAGCAGTTGCCAAGATATATTTTTTGAAGCGAATGTGTTTGAGTATGTCTGATTTTCTTTCGGCGATTGGCAAGTGCTGGACTACTGCGTCTATGATTGTGTTCCCCGTTACGTAGATCTTTCCCCATGCGGCCTCTTTCTCCAAGTTGCATTCTGCAGTCTCTGTGGGTGCGAACAAAAACGTGGAAATGTGGTCTGTCAGGCGCCTGTTGTGTTCTTCCGGCATGCGGAGATCGTGGCTTCTTAGTCCAGCCTCAACGTGTCCGACGGGGATTCCAAGCTTGACTGCTGCTAAGGCTGTGGCGAGCACACTGTTCGTGTCTCCCTCCACAAGAACGATCTCAGGTCGCGCGTTCTTCAGAAGTCTTTCCATTTGAATTATGATTTTTGCTGTCTGCATTCCCTGTGAACGTGCCTTGTTTCTGTATTCATATTCAGGTGTTGGCAGTTCAAGGTCTTTGATGAATTGTTTTGACATGTTATCGTCATAATGCTGGCCGCAGTGAACAAGAATTGACGGCGTTCTGCTCTTATGTAAGGCTCTGATGATCGGGGCCATCTTTATGATTTCAGGACGTGTGCCAACAGTTACCATCACCGTCTTCATATATTCTCCGCGGCTTAATCCAAGAACGATAGCGCTCTGTATGTTCTTAAGTTTTCTCGATGATCTGGAATACGCTTGGCAAAGCTTGATTCAGAATATTTCCGCTTGTTTTTAAGTCTCAATCGGCTGCATGAATAATGATCGCTAGATTGCTTAGGCACTGTGACATACAAATCATCTTATTTTCGTTTTCCATGCTGGTTCTCAATAAAGCCGAGGTACGGAGATACTAAATATGTACCTGTACAAGAGTAAGAAAGCCTTAAGCACGGTAGTGACAACGCTGATCCTTTTGGTTGTTTCTGTGCTGCTGGCAACGGTTGTAACGTTCTATGCGATAAACGTTACAACGACGAGAGTGCAGGAGGAATCGCTTTATCTGACAAAGCAACACGTTTGGTTCAATACGACTGGTTCTTGGGCGCAAGCAGCTTGCGTTATTCTCAATACTGGCGGTAAGGACATTGTGATCGACAAGCTTTCGGTGCGTGGGCAGGAATGTTCATGGACAAACGCCTACTATTGGAAGACCAACACAGTGACAGTTTCGAATGATTTGAACGTGACCAACACTGCTCTCGCTGGTTCGAGTGTTACCATCAATATTCAAAACGCTAGTAGAACCTTCAACCAAGCAACCAACGACCTCACCTTGAAATCAGGCTGGACAATGGTCCTCTACATCATGAGCCCAGACAGCATTGCACTGAACGATATTGGCATCACCTGTGGCATTTCGCTCTTCACCGCAAACGCACAGTATTACAAGGAAGCTAACGTGCAGGCAGCGCAGTAAGTCGCATTTCTTTCTTTTTTTACGTCTTTTTCAGATAGTCCTCCCTTGGCGAATAGATCGTCCCCTCACGCAACAATTGCCCAATAAGTCTATCTGCTTCTCCCCTCGGAACCTTATGCTTTGTTTCCAATTCATTCAAAAGAGCTGTTTTCCCAACTATTCCTGTATCCTTTTCCATTTCCATTAGAGTTGACAGTACCGTCTGCAATCTGTCCCTGACACTTTTCGGTTTTCCTGTCATTATGATGTCTATGTCCATCTTGTAGGAAGACAGGTCTATGCCGACCTCTTCCAAGGATCTCTTCATAATTGCTACTGCTGCTTCCGCATCCTCAGCCGTAACCTCTTTTCTGAGGGCAGCACGTGCTCTTGCTTCGGCTGTTCGTACGAGCGATTCAAGTTGGCGCGCAGTTATTGCGACTGGCGAGCCTTCGGCTTCGCTTGCTGAACGCATCGCTAGGTAAAAATCGTTGAGACGTTTCAGCGCATCGTCAGTCAACGTGGGCTTCACGCTTTTGGCATAGCTTATGTATTTTCGCAGCAAGTCCGCTGATACCGGCGTTTCCGTTGAGCTGAGGCCTTTCTGGTGCAGTCCAAGGATATGTTCAGACATTCTGCTGTCCGTCTCTTTGTTGGGTACGTCTCTCAGAACGAAAATCAAGTCGAATCTTGAGAGTATAGTGACAGGTAATGAGATGTTTTCAGCGACAGTACGATGAGGTTCGTATCTTCCTAGGGCCGGGTTGGCTGCTGCAAGAATAGCCGTCCTTGCATTTAGTGTGGCCACGATGCCGCCTTTTGCCACTGAGACAGTGTGCTGTTCCATCGCCTCGTGGATGGCTACCCTGTCCTCAGGGCGCATCTTGTCCATCTCATCAATACATGCGATTCCTTTGTCAGCCAGCACCAAAGCGCCTGCTTCAAGGCTCATTCCTCCGCCCTTCTCACGAATAACCGCGGCAGTCAAGCCGGCAGCAGTTGTGCCACGCCCCGACGTGTACAATCCTCGCGGCGCAATCCTCGCGACATATTGCAGAAGCTGAGACTTCGCTGTTCCAGGATCTCCCACTAGAAGGGCGTTCATTTCCCCTCGTATGGAAATGTCTGGAAGAGTTTTGGCGACGCCACCGAACAAAATATACATTATCGCCTCCTTTATGTGGTCATATCCGTAAATTGAAGGCGCAATCGAGCTGATGATCTTCCGGTGTATCCAAGGATCTTTGGCAAGCTCCAGTATTTTCTCCTCTTCCTCAGGCGAAATAAGAGCAGTTTCAGGCTCTTTGCCCAACACCTCTATTGAATTAGCATCAATGTGCAATGTGAAAGTGCGAAGTTTTCCAACTCCCGGCATCGTCGGCGCAGTGGCACGCACGATCCCGACCACTGAAACGTGGTCGCCAGGTCTTGCTATGTCAACGATTTCAGTTCCTACGAGCTTGACGCTGAGCGTACGTGGAAGCTGGCCTGGTGGCAGATCCTCTGGTCTCTCCTGTAGGCGCAGATCTTGTGAATCTATGAACGTGGATTCTTCTTGGACGAAGTCGAATGGTCCTTTTGATCCACAGTCTGGACTGCTACAGGCGAACGGTGCCTTGAGAAACAATCCTGACTGAATTATTGGCATCACGGTGCCGCATCTTTTGCATTTGAAGGCACCCTGCATTACCATTGGTCTTACTGGCGACGAACGAACGACGATGCCCTCAACCATGACGAGGTTGCCTATAAGGTCGGAGCCCAGCTTTCGCAGCTGAGCCGCCTCAAGAAGTCGCACGATTCGAACGTTCACGGTTTCTATCTTCTCTGCGTACTCCTGATCCTCGATCTGCAACTGCGCATAAGCAGCGTTGCTTGCATGTCTCAGGTAGTCTTCAGGAAATTCTAACAGCTGCTCGGCCAAGCGCTGGTCAAAGGCGAGCAGTTCTTCAAAATCAACCATCAGCGAGACTTTGCCAGCCACCGACATCTGTGAGATTCTCTGGCGGTATGTCTCATTTTTGAAAAACTCTTGAAACCGTTCCTGCGGATCTAATGCTTCCAACTCTTCGGTCATTCATCATCACCATCACATTTTAGTATGCGTGTACGCCAAGTGCGTATGAGACCAGAAAGCTGATTGTATAGAAACTTTTCCTCGTTTGTGAAGTTTTTGGTTATCTGTTCGCTTTGGGTTGGAGCTGATGCAAGCGCAACGACTTTTCTCAATCTCGAATTTACGATGTCATGTGCTAGACTCCTGAAGGTTTCGTATTCGCGCATTTTCTCGGGAGCCTTGACAGATCCTTCCTGAAGTTCCGCAAGATATCTGCGGAGTCTTGGATAAAAATCATCAGATAACTTGGATATTTGTCCAGCGGTCTGTGCCCGTTCCTTCCACTGTATCTTGAATAACTTGGCTGAATCTAGCCTGTCATCTTCACGGAAATGGACAGCGCCAGATTTTTCAAGTTCTTTGGCCACCCAATAGTAGACTTCATACTCGTTTCCTTCTTCAAAAGGGCCAATACTCAATCCTGCAAGCGTGATCTCAGGCAGACTCCTGTTTGCAATTACTCTCACTGTGGAATTTTCAAAGGCGAAATCCAGGTTTCTGAGAGCCGCCATGGTTTTTGTTTGCATTCTTCTCCCTCTGCCTCGTGTGTTGTAAGCTAGTATCCAACAGATATAAAAACTGTAGTCGAGAAACTTGAAGTAAGGTTCAGCATTTTCTAGCGAGATCATAGCGGTCTTCATGTGGTTGGAGGAATTGTGTTCTAATGAAGCTTTTCTTTTGCATGCTAAGCAACACTTAATAACGAGTGTTCTTTTTTCCATCTTGCTTTACAAATGTAAAGGTGAAGGCCATTGGATAAATACATAGAGCGTATCTACAAGAGCCTTGTTGATAAGGACCCTCTCCAGAAGGAGTTCCACCAGGCAGC
>CAYGYI010000014.1:0-15275 GCA_964354055.1 uncultured Candidatus Bathyarchaeia archaeon
CATTCCTGAAATCAACGTATATACCACAGTCTCCATTCGTTATGGTGAAGTTGCTTATGCTAACGTTGCCTGCGCTTATGTGAAAGACATTTCCACTTCCCGTGCCATACACAACGGTGGTAGATCTGTTTGTTCCTACAAGAGATACGCTTTTGTTAACGACCACATTCTCAACGTAGACCCCGCTGTGCACCACGATCGTGTCTCGATCATTCGCGTAGTTTATGGCTGCTTGAATGGTGGTGAAGTTGCCGCCAGAAGGAGCTACGACTATAGTTCGTGAATTTGCGTCGGCTAGGACACTGCAGTTTCTCGGAAACGTCACGATTGAAAAACTCAAGACCAGGATAAGAGTCAAAGCAATCTTGTTCATTGCACTCATCTTTCTCCATTTAGTTTTTGAGGCCATCAAGTTCTGTGGTTTGCTCAAGATCCATCCCGTCGAAAGCATTCTCCCAGAAGAACTGAGCAAACGGTAGCCACTGAAAAGACAGGCACAAATAGGAGAGGCTCAATAACAGGCAGCGTCAAAATCCACAGACTTGCAGCATACGTGGCAATGACCGCAGAGAGCAAAATCAATATCTTGGTCTTCGAGAAAGAAGATGATGCAAGTTGTCCTGCTTTATCTGGCGATGAGACTAGGAGATACTGCGCCTGCTTCGTTTGTTCTTCAGTAGCAAACACCACAAGGTTCTTGTCAACATCCTGAAACTTGAAACTTGAAAGGGCGTATCTCTGTAGGTCCCAAGGTTTCTTTTTCGACAAAATCGCAACTATGCTACTTCTCTCCATCTTTTTCAGTATCGTTTGGATTTTGCGAATGAATTGAATGTCGTTTGCTCTTTCTTCACCATACAGTCTTTTGATGATATCTTTGACGTCTGGGAAGCTGAGTTCCAGCTGGAAGGAGGCTATTGCCTTGGCAAGGTCATATTGGTATTCGCCTTCGCGCAGACGGATGTTGACTATTCTGGAGTCTGCGCTGAGTGCGTCCTGTAGGACTTGCGCCTCGCTGGACATCAGTTTCAGTTGGGACACGTTGCTGTCTCCTATTCAATACTTTCAACAGAAACAAGATAAAAACGCTTTCGTCTCATCAATCATGATTTCAATAGTTTCCATGGAAAAAAGCCCTATTATGTTCAACGTGGGAGTAAGTTTGGAGAAAGTGGGAGTCTGTGAAGAGGTAAGAATATGAGAGGGTACAGTTTATGTTCTTCAAATCTGTCTCTGAAGTACACCACATCAAGATTTCTTAACTTGCGCATGAAATACAGGAGCAGTTTCGAGGTCATAGCTTCGATTCTTGAAACGGTGAAGGGTAGAGGCGCAGGTCAATACGCCATAATAACGCAGGCAGGCATCACTCACTTACAGTTCAAAAAGTATCTTGAATCTTTGGCTGAGATAGGGTTCATTGAAACGATGATAGAGAAAGGCAAGATCTCGTACCGAACCAACAAGAAAGGCCTAGACTTTCTGGATCAATACTATGTCCTGCTGGAGATGCTGTCCGGTGCCGAGACATCTGGCAGAATGCAGAATGTGACGTGCATGTTTGTGGATAAGGCTGAAGCGCAGTCAAGACCAACTACAGGTCCAGCGAACCATTGGATGAGGTGATCGTGGCCAAAGCTTGATCGTTTGAACCGAGCGAAAAGGCAGGCGGGAATTGAGTCTTACAGTTCATTTTCCCTTCTCCTAATGACTCTCTTCTACCCTCCGCCTGCCTCGCAGATCATGGCAAAAAACGATCAAGTGACACACGATCACACGACACAAACGCGATGGGGCAACCGGAAACCCGCTATCACAGAGGCAGTAGTCGGCTCCATTTTTCTGCTTTCAAACTCGATTCATAGTTCTAAACATTATCAAAACTGTTATTTCTGCAAAGCCTAAAGACAAGTAAGTCTATAAAAGCTTGATTGGAGGAAATGCCTTTGCCTCGAAGTATTACTTACGCCAAGTCAGGTGTCGATAGAAAGCTACGAGCTGAGTCCAAGAAAGGACTGCAGATTCTGAAGAAGACTCACAGGTTTAGCCGATATGGAAAAGCTCTTCAGCTTCCCTTCGGCTGGATTTTCCCCTTTGGTCAAGACTGTTATCTGGATTTCCAGATTGAGGGCGTGGGCACGAAGGTGCTTCTAGCACAACTGGCCGAGAAATATGACACGATAGGAATCGACGGCGTGGCCATGGTGGTCAACGATGTCATACGCTCGGGAGCTAGACCGCTGGCAATCGTGGACAACATCCACGCCCAAATCTCAGATCCAGCCTTAGTCAGAGAATGGCTGAAAGGCATAGCAAAGGGCGCGGAAGAGTCAGAGTGCATCGTGCCAGCGGGCGAAATAGGCGATGTTGCAGACATCATCAGAGGCATGGTGGATGGAAAGGGTTTCGACATGGTGGTTGCCGCCTTGGGCGAAGTAGACGCTAAGAAGGCGATTCGAGGCACAGGAATAAAGCGTGGCGACGCCATAATAGGCCTCAGAAGCTCTGGATTACACAGCAACGGCGTAAGCCTCGCAAGGAAAGTGCTCTTTAAACAGTGGGGAGGAAAATACGAGCCGCACGACATTCCAGACGGATTTGACCGGGAAATAGCTCTTGAAGTTTTGGAACCGACCAGAATCTATGTAAAAGCAGTTCTCGCAGTCGCGAAAGAGGCTAAAGTGAAGGGTACGGTGCACATAACTGGCGACGCATATCTAAAGTTTGAGCATCTGGCGAAGTTCTCATCTGGTATAGGCTTCGAGTTTGACAGATTCAGGCCTCAACCGATTTTTGAGCTTGTTCAGAAGACGGCCGCCAGCTTGGGTGGTGTAATCACGGATGAGGAGATGTTGAGAACTTTCAACATGGGATGGGGCTTCGCAATCGCAGTTGACAAGACGATGGTGGACATAGCCTTGGATATTCTGGAGAAGACAGGAACCGAGGCAGAACAGATTGGTCACATCACAAACTCGGCTGGGGTAAAAGTTTCCTTTAAGGGCAAGAAGATCATTCTCAAATAATCTTTGCCTTATTGATGACGAAAGCGTTTAAATTTCGTGAATCTCAACCTTAGCGTATGAGGTACCGTTTGAGAATCGAGGTAAACTTGAAGCCCGGCCACAGCGACCCTGAGGGCGAGACCACGGCGCGACTGTTGAAGGAGCTGGGCTACGAAGTTGAGGCTGTGAACGTTAGTAAGGGCTACAACGTTATTGTTGAAGCGGCGTCGAAGACTGAGGCCAAGGATAAAGCTGAAGAAATGTGCAAGAGATTACTGGCAAACCCGACTAAAGACAATTACGTCATAACAGTCGAGGAAGAGAAATGACCGCAGGTCTCTACATTCGCAGAGACACCTCGTTCGCATTGCTCGAAATCAACCTCAATGAAGCCACAGACGAACAGCTTTCCGAAGTGAGCCGAGAACTTGGTTTGGCATTGAGCCTGCGAGAAATGAAAGCCATACAGGCATACTTCGGCAAGAAGAAGCGCAACCCGACAGATGTGGAGCTTCAAACCATTGGGCAAACGTGGTCGGAACATTGTTGTCACAAGACGTTCAAAGGCATGATAAGATTTGATGGTAAAGAAATTGACGGACTTTTCAAGACGTACATTGCAAAGGCCACGAAGGAGATCGCCCCACGTTGGTGTTTCTCAGTTTTCGAGGATAATGCCGGCATAGTCGAGTTCGACAAAGGCTATGGAATTGCGGTTAAGGTTGAGACACACAATCATCCTTCGGCGGTGGAGCCTTTCGGCGGCGCAGCTACAGGCACGGGCGGCGTGATCCGCGACATACTTGGAGTGTGGGCAGACCCCATAGCATGCACAGATGTGCTGGGTTTTGGACCCTTAGACTTTGATTACAACAGACTGCCTGCAGGTGTGAAGCATCCTAAGTATGTTTACATGGGCGTCGTGGCAGGCATCGGCAGCTACGGTAACAATATGGGCATCCCCACCGTCAATGGCGCCATATACTTTGACGAGAGCTATACTGGAAACGTGATCGTTTACTGTGGATGCGTAGGGTTGCTTCCGCTCAACAGGTTCAAGAAGAATGCGGAGGCAGGCGACTTGGTGATCGTGGCGGGAGGCAAGACAGGCCGCGACGGAATCCACGGCGTGACCTTCGCCTCTGCAGAGCTGACTGAGAAATCGGAGGAAATTTCCCGCCCTGCTGTTCAAATAGCCAACCCAATTGAGGAAGAGAAACTGAAGAGAGCAGTGATCAGGATTCGCGACTTGGGACTGGCTTCGTCGATTACTGACTTGGGCGGCGGAGGTTTGTCGTCAGCTCTCGGCGAGACTGCTGAGAAATTTGGCTGCGGCGCGGACATGGAGCTTGACAGAGTGCCTCTGAAGTATGAAGGTCTAGCTCCGTGGGAGATTTACGTTTCAGAGTCGCAGGAAAGAATGCTCTTAACCGTGCCTCCTGAATGCCTAAAGCAGGCTTTGGAAGTTTTCGAAGACGAAGATGTTGAGGCCACGGCGATCGGAAAACTCACCACAGACAAGATTCTACGCCTCCACTACAAGAACGAGAAGACCGCCGAAACAGACATTACTTTCCTTTTCAAACCACCGAAAAGCATCAAATCAGCAACCTGCGAACAGGCGAAGACGACCGAACCACAATTTGCAGAGCCGAAAAATCTCACTGAGACGCTTTTGCAGCTTCTGGCTTCACCTAACATCGCGAGCAAGGAGAGCGTCATTCGCACTTATGATCATGAGGTTAAGGGTAACACAGTTCTCAAGCCGTTGCAGGGCAAACACGGAGGCCCGAACGACGCGGCGATACTGAAGCCACTAGATGGTTCTTGGAAGGGCATAGCAGTCTCGTGTGGCATGAACCCGAACTATGGGAAGATTGATACGTATTGGATGGCGGCTTCGGCAATTGACGAGGCTGTGCGGAACAACGTCGCCGTAGGCGGCAGAAGAATAGCGCTGCTTGACAACTTTGTGTGGGGAAATCCTGAGAAGCCAGAACGTTTGGGCGGCCTCGTGAGGGCCTGCGAGGCTTGCTATGACGCGGCAACCGCCTTCAGAACGCCGTTCATCTCGGGAAAAGACAGCCTCTACAACGAGTCCCCACTAGGTCCAGTGACACCGACTCTTCTGATAACGGCCTTGGGTATCTTGCCAGACATCCGCTCCGCAATTTCCATGGACGCAAAAGCACCAAACGACCATGTCTTTCTAGTTGGCGAAACCTTTGATGAGCTGGGCGGATCAGAATATTACAGGATGAAAGGATTCTTGGGGAAAAGCGTGCCGAAGGTGCGGTTCAGGCAAGCCAAAGGAACATTCAGCGCTGTAACGAAGGCCATTGACGCGGGTCTGGTTAGGGCTTGCCATGATCTGTCAGAAGGCGGCTTAGCTGTGGCAGCAGCTGAAATGTCCTTCGCCGGAAGCTACGGACTGCAATTGGACCTGCGCAAGATTCCGAGAAAAGCCTCAGGCCGCAACGACTTCATCCTGTTTGCGGAGTCGAACAGCCGCTTTCTGGTGGAGGTTTCGGATAAGGCGAAGAAGGATTTTGAGGCCTTAATGAAGAGCAAGGCATGCGCTGAAATAGGCACAGTCACAAAAAGCCAACGGTTGCGCATCAATGGACTGTATGGAAACGTTGTCATCGATGCCGCATTAGATGAACTGCTGGCCAGCTGGAAGCGAATGTTGAGCAGTGAGGCGTGAACATGAAGCGTGAAGAGATCAAGGTCTGCGTTTTGCGCGTGGGCGGAACCAACTGTGACGCTGAGACTGCGCGTTCGTTTGAGGAGCTAGGAGTTCAGGCTGAAGTCGTGCACGTAAACGAAGTAGCAAAGCGTCGAAGCATTCTTGATTACGATTGCTTGGTTTTTCCAGGAGGATTCTCTTACGGCGATTACGTGCGGGCGGGCGCAATCTGGGCAAAGTGGATAGTTGCTAAACTGGGCAAGGAACTTGAGACTTTCGTGAACGAAGGCCGTCCGATTTTGGGGATTTGCAATGGTTTTCAGGTGCTTGTGGAAGCGGGTTTGCTTCCGGGCTTTGAGGGAACGAGCGCCTATCCTGAAGCTGCCTTGGCTACTAACGTTCCGCCGGGGTACAATTGCCGATGGATAAACCTCAAGCACGAAAATAGAGGAAAATGCGCATTCACCTGGAAGATTCCAAGAGGAAAAGTGCTGCATACACCCGTGGCGCACGGCGAGGGCAGATTCGTTTTTCAGAAGGAAAGAGAGAAACAACTTCTTGAAAGACTTGTCGAAAATGACCAGCTGGTCTTCCGCTACTGCCACGGAAACGGCGAATACGCAGAGGGCAGTTACCCAGCGAACCCGAATGGCTCGTATTCTGACATTGCTGGCATATGTAATCCTGAGGGCACGGTCTTCGGTTTAATGCCCCATCCTGAACGAGCTTTCTACTGGTGGCAACAGCCGAACTGGACCAGAAAAGAGAAAATGCCACAATATGGCGAAGGAAAATTGATCTTCGAAAACATAGTTGTCTACATTGAGAAGAAGCGCTAGATCAGGAATTTTCGCGTGAAAACATCAGGCAAGTTTGCTTTTCTTCAGGTCGGCGAGTGTAGGCAGTCCAGTTCTGGCGCCTATTTTTGTCACGCATTTTGAGGCCACGAAGTTGCCTATTCGTCCGCATTCGCGCAGACCTTTGCCATTTATAAGCCCATAGAGGAAGCCAGCACAGAATGCATCTCCCGCGCCTGTGGCGTCAACGACTCCAACCTTAAACGCTTCCACACGGTGGCTTTCTTTTCCATTTGTTACGTAGCAGCCGTTTCTGCCCAGCTTGACAGCCACGATCTCCACGCCTTTTTCCAGCATGAACTGCGCGTTTTCTTTGTAGTCGCTCTTGCTCGTAAGGATTTGGAGTTCTCTCGCATTAGGCATCATGACGAACGTTCTGTCCAGTATAGGTTCAAGAGCGGTCAGTCCTTTTCTGGCGTATATCTCGCCCGGGTCGAGGCTTACTTTGACGGCTTCGGGCAGTGTTTCCAAGGTTTTTTTCTGGGTTTGCAAAGATCTTTCTCCAACGAAGGAGGTCAAGTGCAGGAACTTGGTTTGGAGGACGTGTTTGCTGATCTCGTCTAGGCCTATGATGTCGTTTGCGCCTGAATCTACGTAAAGGGCTCTTTCGCCTTTCGGGTCTATGAAGCCTGTGACGGTTCCGCTTCTTCCACCCTTCTGGACGGTTATGGCGCGTGTGTCGACGCCTTCTTTCTTGAAATCGTCGATGAGCAGTTTGCCTTCCCTGTCGTCTGCGACTTTTCCGATGAAGGCTGTTTTGCATCCGAGTCGTGCTAGACCGACTGTGGCGTTGGCTGCTGAGCCTCCGCAGACCTCTTCAAAGCCCGTAACGAAGCCCTCCTCGTCCGCCATGGCCAGTCTGTTCACTCTGAAAAGTCTGTCCACGTTCAAGGCGCCGAAGCCAACTGCATCAAAAACGGTCATGAAAACAACTCGCACAGATTGATTTTGTGTTCGCCGAGTTTTCCGCCGTAGTTCCCAGCGGAGATTTTGACCACATCTTCGATGCTGCGTGTGGCTTCAATTCCTGCTTTCATGGCTTTTTCGACGGCTTGCATGGTAGTGCCGTTGATGACGATTTCGGGAATATAGTTAACGCCTTCTGGAACTTTGGAGGCTTTGCCGAGCTTCTTTCTAAGGGATGGGCAGAAAACGTGGTTGGTGGTGGGGCCTATCCATGGGAACTGGGTTTCGGTCTTGGAGCCTGCCGAGCAGATGTCGAAGGGCGTTATGACTCCTTCGACCTTGTGTATCGCTTTCAGCGCTTCTGCGCCTGCTTTCTTCAAGGCCTGTTTGGTTTTGCACATTATCCAGAAGTTTGCGCCAGACACGCCGCGCGCATAGCCTAGGTGTCGTTCGATTATGAAGTCTGGCACCATAATTGGGACGATGATGACTTGGCGACCGTGGCGTTTTTCCATCCATTCGTGACCGTCGCCACAGTGGCCTACGCGCTCCATCATGTCCAGTTTGCCTTCAGCGTTGGGTGTGGCGTCGTAGACGGCGGTGAAAGGCTTGACGAGAATATCTTGCCGGATTCGGTAGGACAGTTCAGTTTCGAATTTCTTTAGGATTTCTGGAAAGGATTTCTGTGGGTTGAGGCCTCCCCAGAACTGGAGGATGACGCCACTGCGCTTGTCAGGCGTTTCCTTTCGAGTGAGGTATTTTTCGATTCCTGCTTCTGTTCGACCTATAACTATCGACGGCGTGGCCGTGGCGTCTTCTGCCGCTCTTCGAACTGCAGCGGCGTCGCCGGCTGTGACTATCACTCGACAGTAAAGGCCCTCGAAGGCCTCTGCATACGTGTCCTCAATCTCTGCCCTCTTAACCATGCCCTATCCCAGCCTGCCCACAGCTTCGCCTCTAACCTTCTTGCGAAACTGACTGCTTTCCTCTGCCAGAGCCTCCATATTCCTGTGGGTCACTATTTTAACTTTAGGCAACATGTTTGGATACAACTTGAAGAGGCGATCGAGCAGTGTCTCGTCCGCTGCGCTTTTCCGGAGCGTTTCGCGGGACCAGTTGCCTACGAGACTCAGAGCTTGCTGTTTGCCGAACCTGCAGAAAACGTCCGCCAGCACTGCAGTTACGATACTGTTCTCGGACAGGATGGCAACTTCGGCGTTTTCTACGGCGTACTGGTTGCCATTGAAGGAGACGGCTAGGCCGCCTTCGTCTTTGACGAGTCTGAAAGCTTCACCATCGGTTATGCTGTCGCCCACATACATGGTCTCGGAAAGCAGTATGCCCAGCTTCTTGCCAATATCCATCACCGCAGCAGCCTTCTCTCTGCCGCCCATCGGATTAACCTCAGAAAACACTCTCCCAATCTTCATGTCCGCAATCTCATTCCAGAAAATGTTATCCAACCGCCGAACCGTTTCCTGGGCTGTGTCGGAAAGGGCGCTCAGCGATTCCGCGCCAAGAGGAAAGTCAAATAGTGGCAACTGGCTGATTTCCTGCGCTGTCTTCTCAAGTTTGATTTTTTCTTCGGCAATGAGGCGGTATTGATCAATGCTGACTCGGGTGCAGTAGGCGTTTTTGTATGGAAAATCGAGCGCGTGGCACATGGCTTTGATGTAGTGTTCGTAGCTTGTGCTCACGATGAAGGCGTCGGCCACGGTTTGAACGTGGCTTAGCGTTTCTTTTGCGCCTGCGATCAGGACTAGGTTTTGGGCTGAGAACTCCTCCATCTTGCGGTCGGTGACGCCGTAGGCTTTGAGAAAAGGCAGAATCAGTTTGAGCGTGTCGCCTGGCCTGTAGCCCGGCCTCTTCACGACCTCTGCGAGAACGTCGTCGTATCGACTTATGACTGTGAACAGTTTGTCGCCGTCTGGCACGTGGTGTGCGGTGAGTTCGTAGGCGTTGTCGTTTTTGCTTATGGGGCCTTCGCAGTCTGAGATGAATGCGCGTCTCACTTTTGACTCCTCAGCGTCTGCATGTGTTGTATGCTTTTGTTTATGTTTTGCTTCGAGGCTATGTCGGTTCGGCTCCACAGTGCTCCGCCTTTTATGGCGTTGATGCCTTCCAGAGAAAGCTGTCTTGCCGCCTCGATGTCTTCGGCTATTCCCACGACGGCAACGGCGCGTGACTTGAGGGCGTAGGTTTCGTTGCCACGGAGTTCCATTGAGGCGGGGTAGACGCGTATCATGTCGTTGCGTTTCTTGCAGAGTTCGTAAGCTTTGGTCAGGTCAACTGGCCCGCCGACTTCGCTTTTGTCAACGAGGCTGGGGAAGGCTTCGGAGTATCCACCGTAGCTAGGCGGAACCTTGTAGGTTACGACTGAAGCCTTCTGCTCAAGCTCGATGCGCGTGAGGTTGCCTTCAATCATCTTGAAGCAGATATCCACGAAGTCGTCTTTTAGAAGCGGGAGGATGTTGATTATTTCGGGGTCGCCTGGGCGGCTGTTGTCTTCGAGAATTTTTGACTGTGTGCCCGTGTGCATGAACGCCAAGTAAAGCGGCACGCCTCTCAATCCTGAAGGGTCACTTACTCTTGTCTTCCACTTTTCAAATATCTGCGTGGCGATTTCTACTTCTCTGTCTCTTTCGTCTTCAGTCATGAAGGGCAACGTGTCATCGGCATTTTTGTATGAGCCCATTCCACCTGTGTTAGGGCCTTTGTCGTTGTCGAAGGCGCGTTTGTGGTCGCGTGTGTCAGGCAGCGGCACGAGGTGCTTGCCGTCGCAGAACGCCTGAAAGCTAGACTCCTCGCCCTCGATTTTCTCCTCAATCAAAACCGTGCCATAATCATAGTTTGACATGAAATGGTCGAAAAGCTGCTCGCGAGTCGTGAAGTGGTCGCCCCACACGCCTACGCCCTTCCCCGCCGTGGGTCTATCTGGCTTGACCACTGCGTTGGTTCTAAGCTCGTTGACCCAGCTGTAAACAGCTTTCTCCACATCCTCCGTGCCTGCGTATTCTCGCGGATCGAAAACCCTGAAACGTGGATTCACGTCAGGCACAATCTCCCGAAACAGTAATCGCTGTCGAACCTTACTTTCCTCAAGAGCGCACTCCTTCGTGGGACAGATCAGCGGGATTCCTGTTCTCTTTTCAACAAGGTCACGTACGCCCTCAATTATGGGCTTCTCAGGCCCTACGATGCCAAAATCGACGCTGTCTTTGTTCGCCTCAGCGAATCTGCATATTTCTTCAATGTTCAGGTCAGGAATCACAACGTGCTTCGTGGCCCTCTCCAAGTTGAAAGGGTTCCGTTGCTTATCCACTACGTAAAGCTCAACGCTGTAGTTGCAGCTACGCGCGAAAGCATCAACCATCGCGGTTTCTCGTGAGCCATAACAGACGACTAGTACTCCTACTCTTTCCATGATTAACCCACCGTGCTAGAGAGCTTGCTGCTCGTCTTTACCGAGCTATGCGCCCTCGCATTTCCAATTAGAGAAACTATTATTAAAGAAGTTTAGGTCAAGGCCAGCCTGACCAATTCAGACAGAATACATTCCGTCTTTGCCTAGACATCTGTTCAATGCGTGGCAAATTATTGCTTCCAAAACTGCCTTCAAGAACCAAACAACTCGCTGAACTGAACCATTAAAAAGACGACGCCACGAGGCCTGTTTAAATCTGATACTCGCTCATAGATGACTTCTTCAAAAGACAAATAACAAGATAGCCTATATAATAATTGAAGAGATAAGAAGAGGTGGTGCCTTGACAACCGTGAAGGATCTGAGTGCTGAGAGAAGCATATCAGAAGAGAAGCTAGGGTCTCGAAAGAGCACTTTGGAATGCAATTCTACTCGAAGGAGAAGAGAGCGACATGATATTATCATGGAAATTCTAGAGATCAGCAGGAATAGTGCACGTAAGACGAAGATGATGGAGAAGATTGGAATGAGTTTCAGCCAGATTAATGGATACCTACATGAGTTGGAAAAAGCAGGCTTTATGGCCGAAGACTCTGGCAACTGGAAGACGACTGAGAAAGGTCTTTGCGTGATAGAATCGTGCAAGATATGCTACGCTCTGGTCAACAAGGTTTGAATGCAGTTGAGAAGAAGCCAAAACTCCCCTGTTAAAGCTGTCAATGCGTTATGAGGGCCTGAAGACAGACCTCCAGCTTGAGCTTTGGAGTATTCGTTCTGAAGCCTTCTTAGAATGGTTTGTAAGGCTTTGCTTCTAGAAATGTGTCTTGGCAAACACTTAGCCAGTATGCATGGCAGACTATTACTCGAACCGCCTCTCTTGTCTGGAGTGCGTTCTTGAGAGTGGTTAATCATTTTGGCAGGTTTTTAGGTGTTTTGTAGTGCTTCTTCTATTTCGTAGAGTCTTCCTGTTTCTTCGTGGCCTTCCAGGAATTTCTTTTTCATGGTATCTGCGATTTTCTGTGCGAGCGGCGTGGGATATTGGCCGGTTATGCAGGCCGTACAGAGTTCGTCTTTCTTGAAGCCTGTGGCTTTGACGAGGCCTTCGATCGTCTGGTAGCACACGGCGTCGGCGTTTATGATTTCAGCTATTTCTTTTGCGTTGTGTTTTGAGCCTATGAGCTGACCGTAGGTGGCCATGTCGATGCCGTACAGGCAGGGGCCTATTATGCGCGGAAACGTCACGAACAAATAGACTTTCTTGGCGCCCATCCTGCGCAGCTTTTGAACGATGACTTTGGTGGTGTCGCCTCGAACAATGCTGTCCTCGGTGACGATAATGCGTTTCCCCTCAATCTTTGGTGCCAATATGTTGATTTTTCTGTCGATAGTTGACTGTCTTTCCTTGCTCAGGAGCAAGAAGGCACGTTCGGTCACGTACCTGTGCCGGCGGGAGGCTCTTTCCCACCTGATGCCTGAAGCTTCGTGCACTCCCAATGCGGGGTCGTCTCCTGTCTCAGGCACCGAAAGAATCATGTCCGCGTCTTTAACAATCTGCGGGTTTTCTTTGACGATGTTTCTTCCAAATTCCTCGCGTACCTCGTACACGTATTTGTCGTCGAATCGTGAGTCAGGCCTTGCGAAGTAGGCGAACTCGAAGGCGCAGAAGGCCTTCCGCTGACCCTCAACAAGCTTCTCGCGTTTGAAGCCGTCTTTGGTGACGGTTACCATTTCGCCAGGTTCCAGTTCGAAGTCTCTTTCGAAACCGTTTATGTCGAGACTCACGGTTTCCGAGGAGAACACATAGGTGGAGTGGTCTGGACTATGGCCTGCGCACAGGGGCCTTATGCCATGCGGGTCTTTGAAGGCGAAGAACTTGCCGTCATGCGTGATAACGACCACCGAAAAGGCTCCGTCGATCTCGAGCATACAAGCCCTCACAGCCTCGCGCAAATCCTTGCCCTTGAGCAGCTCAATCACAAGCTTGTGGCAAACCAGCTCCCCATCACACTCATAAGAGAAATTTGGGAAATCTTTGCGTATCTCTTTCATCAGTTGGAACGTATTTACGACGTTGCCGTTGAAGGAGACCGCGAGTTTGAGGCCTTTCTTCGAGGCCGTCACAGGCTGCGTACCCTTAATAAGTGCCTTCTCATCCGTCTTGCCAGAAGTTGTATAGCGCACATTGGCAACGCCCACGTTCCCCGGTAATCGGCCAAACCATTCTTGGATGGCGCTTGTTTTTATCCGAGGCACCAAATCGAGGCTGCGGTGAACGAAGAATTCGCCGTTTTTGAAGGTTAGGAAGCCGTGGGATTGATGGCCTCGGTGGTTCTGCGCGCGCAAACCCCAGTAAATAAAAGGAAACACTGGCTGATCGTCGTAGTTTATGGCGGCAAACACGCCGCATTCCATGCCTACCTGATCTTCCATGACGGGCAATAACAAAGAGGCACATTTATCAGCCTTTAGTACATTTTCAAATAAAAACAATGGAGGCTCTCATGGAAACTATCCAACAAGCGGAAGCTGTCCAGTGTGATGGTTGCCTATCTTACGGTGCTGTCTGTTATTGCTAGTTCTGCGGCTGGCACGACGTGTATCCACCAATCCAGTGTCGTACACGTGTCGCTGTAGTAGACTACGAGTCTTGCGGTCGAATCTATAGGTGCGTCTGTTGGCACGGTTCCGTTCCACACTAGCATTTTCCTGTTGCCTGCTTTGAGTGTCAGTATCTGCGCCGTACCCTTCCATGCCCAAGTTTCGCTTTCAAAGACCACGTTAACTGACCACGTGCCTTCTGTTTGCCCCGTGTTCTTGAACGAGATCTCAACCATGAAGATGCCATCTGGAGCCTTGTTTACAGTACCACCAATAGGGGGTGGAAGACAGTTCAGCTGGCTACCAACGCCCACGCTTGAAAAACCAGCCATCGCAATCAAGACTGCCACAGCAAGCCAAACAGGAATAAACTTACGCATCGTATCCTCTCTCCTCACGTTCATAGAGGGATACTCCACATTTTATCCGTTTTGCACAAACGCTTCTAGAACACAAAAATAGAAAACAACTAGACGACCTTTACAAAACCTAAATGGGGACTGCATTAGCCAAGAATCAGCGCAATAGCATGCGCACCACCTGTTGCGAATGAATGAAGAGGCGAATCTTTATTAGTTCACTGGTTGTGATGAAGCTGGAAGTGCCATGGATGCAGCCAGTACTTGAGCCCTTCCTTTTGAGCCTAGTTGCAGGGTTGGCCACAGGAATTGGCGGAATCATTGTTCTAGCACTGAGAAAATCAACAACGCGCGCTTCCCTGCTTGCCATGTTCCTAAGGCGGGAAAGACAAACATGGAAACCGAGAATTAGAGAGCTTCCCGACTAACACTTGAAGAAAAGTCATTCTCTTTCAAGCGCAGTCCTGCAAAAAGGAATGTGCAGTTGCCTTGAGGTATGTACTTGCCATATTGTGGTCATGTTGGAACCCTAGAACTTAGCTTGTCAAGCTCCGCTATCAGCTCATTCTTTCTTCTGTTGGCTGCCGCGCTCCCATAAATCCCCGAAAAGCCGCCTAATGCCCCGATAATTGCCACGGCAAGTGTAACTAATCCTTGGTTCAGAACAAAATACAGACCAGAAAACGCAACGAAAAGTATGAATCCGACAATGCTAAAAATACGCAGGTTCCTTGCGTTGTTTCGTTCTTTTCTGATTTTCTCTTGAAGGGCCGCTGTCTTTGCTTGCTCAGACATGATACCGCCGATTTCCTTTTCTAATAGGTCGCTATTTTGATTCTTGGTATTTGGGTTTGTGTGCGCGCGCTAGGAATGACGCACACCAACGCGTTGCCTGAAACAACGTTCGCACAGGTTATATCCGGCTATCTGAATGAGCTCTGAATTTGCGACTTCCTGAAAACACTTGTCACAGTGTGCTTTTGCCGCCATCGAAGTTCACCGTGTACTTGACTACCTTTGGTCAGTCTCATTTCGGACACTTAAGCGACATTTCGAGTTCATTAATATGTCAAGGTGCGCGCGCAATCCTCGTTTTGACTGTGCTGCGATATCAATAGAATAGAAACAAGCACAGACTATGCTAATGAGCACTTTCGTAGATTGAATCAGGCATTGCTTTTGACCATGCATCCGGATTTTTGTACTTGAATGCTGGTGCCTTATCTTCTGTCTGTTCTTCTTTTCCGACAAGAATCTTCTTCATTTTGGACAGGAGTTTTCTGTGAGTCTCTTCGTCTCTGATTATGATTTCAAGAATGTCCTTCAGGTCTTCAATATCTACATTGTAGATTTCGCGTATCTCTCTTGTCATGTATCGAAGAGTCTTCAGCTGAACCAAGATATGGTATTCTTCGCCAACAGTGCTCTCCAGGAGCA
>CAYGYI010000015.1:0-14910 GCA_964354055.1 uncultured Candidatus Bathyarchaeia archaeon
TTGTCGATGGCCAGTACTATTGCTGGCTCGCCGTAGACAACGAAGTGCTCCCCGAAAAGAATCACTTTCGCAGGAGCCGAAGCAACAACTGCCATCATACACCACTATTCTTGAAGCACATGGCAGCGTACCCAACTACGCTTGAGTAGTTGCCAATCACATCACCACTGGTTTTATAACATAATAATTTTGCCTTTTTCGCACCAAGAGTTTTGGCTGCCGCAATCAATGCGGCAATTGGACCCACTCCGCAGGCAGTCAAGTTCTGATTTTCCGCAATGGAAAAGAGCTCTGCCTCGTTCATCGCCTCAATTGCCCCAAGAGCCAGTTTGTCCTTCTTTTCAGCGCTGGCCTGCGGTTCGTAGTGCGTCATGTCAGAAGAGGCTATGACGACGGCGTTCTTCCCAGCAAGCATCCTCCCCACAGCCTGCCCGACATCTCTGGCCGACGCTAAATCCTGCAACAAGAAACAGACTGGCACAATCTTGAATTCTGAACCGTACAGATATTGTAGAAACGGAAGCTGAACTTCGATCGAATGCTCAAGGCGATGAGCAGACTCGTCAACATCAACAATACGCGACTCACGCACGATCGCGTTGGCTACTTCGGCATCTATCTCAACGTCTCCCAGTGGGGTGCGCCAGACGCCTTCGTTCATCGTGGCCAAGGCGCCACCGTAGCCAGTATGGTTTGGTCCTAGGATGACGACAGTATCTGGTTTGCCGTCCGCAGCCAGTTCATAGTAAGCGTGAGCGGCGACTGGGCCGGAGAACATGTAACCTGCATGCGGACATAACAGACCTACGACATGGCTAAGCCTATCTTTCTTAACGCTGGGTGTTTTTCCGGGTCCAAGATGATGGCGAAAACATTTTTCTATCTGTAGCTTGAGGTTCTCAGGGTTTGCTTCGTAGAAGGCTCCGGCTTGGCATGGCCGACGAACCTTCACCATCCGGCTAGATTTCCTCCTCCTCTCTCGCCATTTTGGCCTCGAAATCATCAATCGTCAGAGGCAAATCCTTGTCAGGCGGAAGCTCACCTCTCTCCCGCAACACTTGTCTGGCCAAAAGCCAGTAGATAACCGCTAGTGCCCGTCTTCCCTTGTTGTTCGTGGGTATCACGAAGTCCACGCCTGCAAACTCGTTGTCGGTGCTGCACAAGGCCACGACAGGTATACCCACTGCTACAGCTTCCTTAACTGCCTGAGCATCTGCTCTCGGATCCGACACTATCAAAACCTCAGGTTCGATGCGGTGAGGATACAGCGGGTTCGACAGCAATCCAGGAATGAATCGGCCGACCACGGGTGTGGCTCCTGTTACCTCACAGAATTTGTCAACAGGCTCTTGCGCATACAATCTCGTTGAGGCCGCCGCCACCTTTGAAGGCTCGAATCGCGCCAAAAATTTGGCAGCAACCCTTATTCTGTCATCAGTCTTCTTCACGTCAAGAACGAAAAGACCATCGGGCCTGACTCGGTATATGAACGGCTCCATATCCACAGTCTTCATTCTGGTTCCGATGTGAATTCCAGCCGACAGAAGCGTGTCACGTGTCATCAACAGCTCTTCTTCTGGAGCTACTGATGGTGTTTCAGCTGCTTCAGATGCTGGGGGCGTCTCGTTCTCTTGTGGCTGTTCGGGCTGCTCAGTCTTCTCTTCTTCAACTTCGGTTTCCTTGATTTCTTCGTCTTCTGGCAAGCTTCTTTTCCTCCTAAAGCATTTTGAGGTCGGCCATCTTGGCTCTATCTCCTAAGAACTCTTCGATCCTTATTAACTCGTTTATTTTCGCAATTCGCGCTCCTTCAACGATGCCTGTCTTTATCACAGGACATCGAAATGCCACAGCCAAGTGGGCTATGTGCCAGTCGCACGTGTCGCCTGAACGATGCGACATAACAGGTGCATAACCGTTTCTTAAGGCTGTTTCAATCGTCTCCCATGCGTCTGTTATCGTGCCTATTTGGTTGACTTTTATTATGACTGCGTTGGCCGCATGTATTTTGACTCCGCGGCTCAGCCTTTCATTGTTGGTGGTGAACAAGTCGTCGCCGCAAATCATGCAGTTTTTGCTTTTCTTGACAAGCTCGGCGAAGCTTGCAAAATCCTCCTCGTGGAAGGCGTCTTCAACGTAAACGAGATGATATTTTCTTATGAGGTCGAGAACAAACTCCAACTGTTCACCTGTGTCCCGCTTCTTCTTTTCGCGCTCGTAAATGTAGGTTTTCTCCCTTTCGTTCCACAATGAAGATGCGGCAACATCAAGGCCTAGGCCGATTTCGAATCCTAAGTCACTGCCAACTTCGTCACATGCTCTAGTCAGAACGTCGAGGGCATCCGTGTTTCCAATGTTGGCCGTCCATGCTCCTTCGTCGCTTTTTCCTGTGCTGAAGAGCTTGTCCTTTTTCTTGAGGATTTCACCAGCTCTTCTGTGAACCTGTACATTTGCGCTAGCAGCCTCGAAGAAGGCTTCCGCGCCATGAGGCAATACCAGAAACTCTTGAAGATCTGGCGATTTTCCATGTGTGTGCTGTCCTCCGCTTATAGTGTTGCCTAGAGGATAGGGCAGTTCGTGGGTGAAGTGGCCTCCAAGGTATTGAAAGAGAAGAAGTCCATACGAGTTGGCAGCTGCTTCTGCACTGGCCAGTGAAATTGCGAACGCTGTGTTTCCACCGATTACCTTGAAGTCTTTGGAACCGTCTATTTCGTGGAGTGTTCTATCCATTTCTTCTTGGAAATCAGCGTTTAGTCCTACGAGTTCTGTGGCTATGAGTTCCTCTACTTTCTTGACGGCTTGGTCGACTCCGCCCTGAGGGTAGTAGGCTACTTCTGTTTTTCCGCGGCTTTTGCCGGCTGGAGCTGTGGCTCTTCCGAAGCCTGAGGCTGTTATGACGTCGATTTCAATCGTTTCATCGCCTCTGCTGTTGAAGACTTTTCTGGCGATAATGTCCTCAATGACGGTCGACATGGCCTTCTCCTTTGGTCCAGCTAGTAAAAGTTTCTTGCCTCTTTGCGTTTTTCAGCTTCTTCGTAGAAGCGCAAAACCTCATCAATGATCTCAACGTGTGACAGCAACATGCGTCTGCAGCAGTAGCGTTTGACGCCGAGACTGTCTAACACTTCGCCTGCGTTTTCTCCAGCTTTGACTCTTCTGGTAAACTCTTCCCATTTGTCGCCAATCAATTTGCCGCAGGTAAAGCATCTTACGGGTATGATCATCTTGGTTCAGCCTCTCATCTGTAGCTTTTCTGGACTCTGGCTCGTGCTCCTGCTCCGCCAAACTTCTTTGGTTCTTTCTTTCTGGCGTCTCCAACGATCATTGTTCTGTCGTATTCAGCAAAAACCGTGCGTAAGTGTGTGCTTTTTGACCATTTGAGCAGGCCATTTGCGATGGCCATTCTCGCGGCTTCTGCCTGTCCCATGTAGCCTCCGCCAACAACCTTAACGTCCATGTCCAGATCTTTCCACACATCTTCTCCTGCTTCTATGAGCGGTTCCCTGATTTTCTCGCGTGCGATGTCTGGTTCGAAGATCTCAAGGGGTGTTCTGTTTATTCGTACTCTTCCAAGGCCGGGTTTGACGACGGCTCTCGCCGTGGCTGTTCTTCTTTTACCGCTAACTACCAAAACCTTCTTTGCTGGCATAACTATTCACCCATGTTCCATCCAATTTCTTTAGCGTACTGCCCAAGCGTAAAGTAGGAGCACCTTAGCTTCTTGGCTTTTGCCTCTTCGAAGGTTTCCGTTTTCTGGTCTTTGAATTCGTCAGGCATTCCTACGTAGACTTTGAGCCGCTTGTAGGCTTGCTTGCCCTTTGGCTGCTTGAATGGCAACATACCTCTCACGGTACGCCTAAGTATTCTGTCAGGCCTCCGGTAGTGGAACGGACCCGTGACAGGTTTGCCGACCTCCAGAAAAACGTGCGCCTCCTTAACCTTGCTTTTCTTCCTTCCAGAGAGCACTGCCTTCTCAGCGTTAACGACAATCACTTGCTCGCCAATCAGAAGCTTTTTGGCGATCTTGCTACACATTCTGCCTAAGACAAGGTTTTCCGCGTTTACTACTATTACTGGTCTGCTTACCATCTCCATCATTATCACCCTATTATCCTAACGCTTGATCCTTTCGGATTCTTCTTGAGCAAATCGGGGAAAGAAAGACACTTACCGTTTGCAGCTTCTATCTTCGTTTTGCCCATTTTTGAGAAGGCAAAGGCCGTTACCATCAGAGGATGATCTATTTCGCCTGTTCCGAGCACTTTGCCTGGAACGACCACGGTCTCGTTTTTCTCAGTGTGCCTGTTCAGATGGCTAATGTTCACGGCAACGCGCTTTCTGCTTGGTCTGGTCAAGTCTTCAGCTATGTCTCGCCAGATTTGCGCCTTGTTTTCTCTGCCCAGTTTTCTGAGGAGGCGGATGGTTTCCATCAGTTCGGGGTTTGTTGTCTTAGCTTTCTTCACTCTTTTTCACCCTGATTTGGCTTTCAACTTCTTTAAGTTGCCCTTCCAGTATTTTGACGGCTTCTTTCACGATTTTATCCGGAGGAAGCGCACCTGTAGATTCTAGATTGAGTATAAATGCGTTTTCTTCCCATCCAGCCTTGATGGCTTTGGGATTCTGTGGACAGGCTTCAACGCAATCCTGGCACATGGTGCAAGCCATCATGTCATGGATCTCCACCTTGCCATTCGTTTTGACCAGCACTTTTTTCGGGCATAGCTCCACGCATTTTCCGCAAGTATCACAATGTTTCGTTGAAATTTCCACTTTGGGGAGGTATTTGTATGCGCACATTGAGGTGGGTTGCCATTTCACATGCTTTCGTCCTTTCCCAAGCCTCGCGTAAGCTTCAAGCCTTATTTTTTGTCCTTTGGCCAGTTTAGCTATCGGAATCTTGTCGCTAACTGGCACTATATTCGGGTTCTCGGAGGTCAGTTCGCCGGAATAAGCAGTTCTCGTGCCTTCTTTTGCTTCTGCGTCCAGCGTGAGGGTGACTCTGCAGAGGTTGCAGCCGAACTCGCTTTTGCACGGGCAATCCTCAGGGAGGTTGTAGCTCTCCAAGTCCGTCTTGAGTGGGACAAGTCCGAGTCTGTGGGCGATGGTTTCGTCTGGCAGTATTGTAGAGTTTTCTATGATCACCACTTCGTCTACTGCCATGGATGGAACTTCAGCTATGATGATTCTCCGCAAAGCGTTCATATACGGGATATCAACGTCCCGAATAAGCAAACGCAGGTTACTATCATCTTTATCCAGCACTTTTACTTCCACTTGTCTAAACACTCCGCAATAGTCTATGGTAATGGGTGTGCCGTTCAATAGAATATGAGTGCATTATTTCAATTTTTCTATTAGCGGAGGAACAAGAGAGAGGTTGTTAGACTCTTCTTCCTCTTCTGCCGCCTGGTCTTCGTGTTCCATCATGCGGTACAGGTGTGACTTCTTCGATGCGTTCTATTCGGAAGCCTGCTCTGGCCAAGGCTCGGATAGCAGCTTGTGCACCTGGACCGGGCGTTCTTGGACCTGAGCCTCCGGGCGCTCTGACTTTGATGTGAATAGCTGTTATTCCCTTGTCCTTGGCCACATCTGCCGCCGCTGTGGCTGCCCGCATTGCCGCATATGGTGAGGACTCCAGTCTGTCTGCCTTGACGAACATGCCGCCAGTGGTTCTGGCTATCGTCTCAGCGCCCGAAATGTCCGTAATGTGAATCAACGTGTTGTTGTACGAACTGAATATGTGAACAACTGCCCATTTCTCGTTTCTCTTGCTGGAACTCATTGTCCCGTCTCCTTCGTTGGCTGTGGTTCAGGCGGTACCTCTTCAGTTGTGGGCGCCACTGAAATCAGCTGGCGCAACGGATGTGCCTGATTTGCCAAAGGGCTTTTTGGCGTGTAGATTATCTGTGTTTCTTCTTCTTTCGTGACTATGTAGCTTGGCACGGTTACTCTTTTGTTTCCCACTGCTACGTGGCCATGGGTTATCAACTGTCGCGCTTGATGTATCGTCTTGGACAGGCCTTTGCGGAAGGCGATAGTTTGAAGACGTCGCTCCAAAAGATCCTCTTTCGTCAAGTCTAACACATCATCAAGCACCGCAGTCTCGGGGAGGACACCTAGCTTCTTAAGGTGAGCCAGCAGCTCCTCTTCCATCTTCTTCCGTTCTTCAACTGGTCTGCCGATAAGTGAGCGTGCAATGCCCCTGAAGTTCGACAAGGTCGTTTCGTGACGCCACAGTTCATGCTTGTTCCGCAAGCCGTACTGACCTAGCAATTTGAGCTCCTCTTGCAGTATGTCCGTTCGCCACGGAAAACGGGGCGTTTCATATTTCTTTCTTTGTTTCTTTGGATCGCCCATTACTACTTACTCTCCGATTGAGCTGCTCTCTGCGCCTGAATGAGAGTCTTCTTCTTGACTCCTAATGCTTTGCCGGCTCTGCCTGTGGTTTTGGTTCTTTGCCCTCGCACCTTCAAACCGTAGGCGTGTCGGTATCCGCGCCACGATTTTATGTCCTTCATTTGCTCTATGTCCATTTTTGCTTGCAGAACGAGATCGGCGCTTATCAGATGCATGTCTTTTCCAGTGTCTGGGTCTTTTCTTCTGTTGAGAAGCCAGCTTGGCAGTCCGTGCTTTGCAGGATCCTTTATGATTTCTTCTACTCTTTCGATTTCTGCCTCAGTGAGAAAACCCGCTCTTTTGTCAGGGCTTACGCCTGCCTTCTTCAGTATCGCGTTAGAAAGGCTGAGGCCCATCCCCTTGATCTTAGTTAACGCATAAGACGTTTTAAGAGTGCCTTCTACGTCAGCATCAACTATTCTGAGTATGTGACGATATTCTTCAGACATTCGTGGACATCCGTATTTGTTCGAAACTAACAACGAAATGAACCGTACTTTATTTAAACCTTACTGGCTATCAGCGAAACTCGCTGTTTTTCGCTCCTGTCTTTTGAACGATCTCGTGTGGGCGTCTGTTTTGGAACAAGACCAAGATGAGAGCAATCAGAGTTGATGTCTTTGTTCTCCATGAATTCTTATTTTCGATGAATATTCTGCCTTCAGAAAGCTTAATGCCAGTTGATTCCACTTGAGCTTCGCCTAAGACGATAAGGTGGTGAGAGACCATGATAGAAGAAGCTGAGGACTGGAATGAAGAGGCAGAAGTGAACGATGAGGAGGACTGGGACGAAGAAACAGAATAACGTGAATACTCGCACGCTAGTCATCTTCCCAGTTTCTTGATGTGTTTCTATTTGGGTGAAATCCCAGATAACTGGACAATCGAATCTCTTCATTGTTTTAAGAACGAATAGAAGCTTGCGCAGGGGGAAGTCCATCCTTGTTGAACTTTCTTTGACCTTATTGTTGTCTAAAACATGTTCTGGAGTCTAGATACTAGACTTCATGGGTCCGTGGCGGGTTTTTCTGTTTGTGACAACCTATGCCAGACGATTCTGTCCAATATATCGATACTCACATCATTAGGTGGTAGCTTTATTAGAGACTGGAAGATGGAAGGAGATAAACTGGAGACATCAAGTTGGAGCTTCGGAAAATACCACTGATTTTTGCGATCTTTCTGCTGCTGTCTTTTTCATTTCTGCAAATCACAGTTGAGGCTTCCCCAGAAACCGTGGTTAGAGTTGAGCCGCAGACAATCCTTGCAAAGGTAGGCGAAAGATTCAACGTGAGCATAATGATAGATGATGTGCAGAACCTTTACGGTGTTGAGGTTTATCTTCACTGGAATTCAACATTGCTCCAAGCCGTCAATGCCACCAGCCAACTGGGCGCGGAAGACCACGCAGGAGGCGTTCTGCATTCACCAGTCATCACGCTCAAGAACAACATCAATCAATCTTTGGGAAGCTACCTGATCTTAGGTGTCTCGATGCCTCCAGCAGGCTCTTTCAATGGAAGCGGCACCATAGCAATCGTTATGTTTACCGTTGTAGATAATGGAACTTGCCCAATAGATCTTTCAACCACGCTTGCCAGCAATGTTCTGGGAGAATCCGGTGTGCTTCCGATTGAACATACGAAGCTCAGCGGTTTTTTTGGCCAACGGCCACTGCCGCCGCAAACGGACTGGACCATGCCTATAGCCATCGCGGTGGCTATTACGGCAATTGTAGTATCAAGCGTTGTGCTGGCCATGTTCGTCAGAAAGAGAGGAAAACATGGGCGTTAAATCCATTCTTTCCAAGACCTATATTCTCCTGTAATAAGTCATAAATCGTAATATAGGTTAAATGCTTTTAAGGAATCAGTACTATAATCAGAGTAGAAAAAGGTCGAATATGGATGGTTAAGAGTGGAGAAGAGGAGAAGGTTAAACGTATACTTACGGACCCCAAATACGCTGCTATCAAAGCCATGCTAGAGAAGGACCATGCCATAGACTGCATCATGCTACTGCATATGGGACGCGGCAAATGGAAAGAGGCGAAGGAGTTCATGCGCGAGAACGGCCTGACCCTGAGCGACGGCACATTCAGAGCTAGGATGATCGAGATCGAAGGGCTAGGCTTGGCCAAAAGCGTACGCATAGACCCATTGAAGAAATACTACGTCAAGACAGAGTTCGGCGAAAAAATAGCAAAGCTCTTAATGGAGTTTTTCAACGAACTGGGTCTTTAGGTCTGCAGGCACGCCGCTTTCTCGTTGTTGTGGATTCTCTTTCACGTCTTCTCAGTATATGGATTGTCTAATAGTTGTTGTTTTCTGTAGTGTTGTTCTACAAATGGTGAATATGGTGTATTAAGTCGTAAGATTTAAATGCCTTGTTTCTACTAACATAACCAATTAACCCTAAAAGGAGGGATTAAAAGAGAAATGAAAATATTGAAGAGCAAAAAAGCCCTTAGCCCCGTCGTCGCCTCAATCATACTCATCGCTGTAACAGTCGCAGTCAGCATCGCCGTAGCAGCATGGATGGGAGCACTCACATTCACATTCATGGCCACGGAGCAAATCCAGATCACAAACATGGAATTCATCACAGGCACCAACATCATCAGAGTCACAGTCAACAACACCGGAACTTCATCGGTTACCATAAACGAAGCTTGGGTAAACAACGTCAAGAAGACGACAACAAGTCCTACGCTTCCAACCACAGTGGCCGCCAACTTAGGCGTACGCCTGAACATCACGTCAATTTGGGCAGCAGGAAGCAACTACCAAGTCAAACTAGTGACTTCCAAGGGTAACCAGTTCCTCTACAACGCAGTAGGACCGACATAGACTCTCTGATTTGTTGAGATTGGGGGTTAGGGTAAACAAGCCTCTATCACTTCCCTCTCTTGTTTCCTATTTGGAGGTGCAACAAATGGTCGTTGAAATAAAGGAATACGGTTCGGCAGAAGAAATAGCGGATACCCTAGACAAGGAAATATCCGATACAAAAAGCACGTTAGGCGAATACCTACGTAGACTTGACGATATTAGGGCGCTGGCTGAAAAGTCCAAGAAAATCCGTGAGGTCGTTATGAAGCTCGCGGGTAAGAAAGCTGCAACTGAAAGCTTGGGAGAAATATCTGTCGGCAGTCTAAATATCATACTTGACGCTAATCCCTTCCATGAACTGACCGCAATCGAAGAAGTTGTTCGGAGCCACCAAGAAAGACTGTTGGTCTTACAGAAAGCTCGAGAGGCGTTGAAATGGTTGGATCAGCTCGGAGACACTGAAGGCCTGAAATATCTCGTCGTAGAACACGACGGTGTACCTGAGCGCATTCTCTTCAAGATATCTTAAACCAATCCGACATGGAAGTGGAACGCATGAGCGATGAAATCTACGCATTTGCCTTAAAAAGCACTCTGAACGAGATCCAGAGCGTCTGTCCTGACATTAAGAACGCTTTTATGTTCAAGGAGGACGGCGAAATCCTGGCAGGAGATGCAAACACTCCTGAAGAGACCATCGTCAAAGTTGTAAACGCGTTTGATGGTGTATTCGAAAAGGCAAACGCCATCAACAGCGTTGAGGGCATAATCCTTCAAGGCACTAAAGGTAAAATGATCATCTCGTCCATGAAAGACTTTTACCTCGTCACAGTCACAACCGACAAGGCTGACATGAAATATGTGAACACCGTAACGCGAGTCCTGATTCCGACCATTCTGAAGTTGGTAGACGCGTTAAACCCTGCCTCCCTCAAGAACAATCCGCCGTCTGAGCCAAAGCCCGAAATGGAAAACGAGGGTTTGAGGCTCGGGGTGGAAGAGTCAAGGGAGCAACCTACGGAAGAACATCTGACAAATGAATCTAGCGAACCCTTCGCACCTGAAACCAAGTTTGAACCTGTGCTTCCTGACGCTCCGGTAAACCAGCTCATAGTCGAAAACCTCGGCGGCCTGCTCGTTCCGTCAGACACAGTGCGAATTGACAACGAAACATTGTTGCAATGGGCTGAACTCTACGGAAACAGGAAAATTGAGGAAGTTGAGATTCAGACCTTCGACGGCAAAATAGCACGATGCAAGGTCAAGCCCACGAAAGAACCGAAATTTGAGGGCAAAGGCATAGTGCAAATGCCTGAGAAGATACAACTCGTCTTGGAAATCAAGAAAGGCGAACTAGTCAGAGTAAAACCAGTAATTGAGTGATGACGGAGGCCATACATCATGGTCAACAAGAAGAAAAGAATCATCCAACAAACAGTCACTGAACCCACGCCTGTGGCCGTTGAGGAGATGCCACCAAGAGAGAGTCTACGCTCAATCCTCGACCAAATCAAGACATACGAAGGGGTAATAGGCTACATTCTGCGGAACACGACATCTGCGGCGATTGACCTCAAAGACCCTGCAAGAATAGTTGACTATGCCATTCTTTCTTCATCTGCAATTGATGCCAGCAAAGAGCTCACAGAGCTCTTTGACCTAGGCGATGCGAAAAACATCATAATCGAAGGCAAAAACATCAAGATTCTTTCACTCGTCGTTGATGACAACAAAGTCAGTGTCTTCATGGAAAAGACCGCTGATTGCGAGAAAATCTTGAGAAAGTTGCATACAGTATCGGGCTAAGCCCCATCACCCACGCATTTTTCTTTTCCATTAACCATTATTCTGCCTTTTCTAGACGCTTTCAGAACGTTTAAATCGCCGTTCAGCCTATCCTTCAAAGGGGAGAAGGGGGACAAAAGTGGTCCCTCAACAAGCCCGATTGGTGAGCTTGTTGGCTCAGATCAGAAGACGCGTTAGCAATAACCATCGTGGACACCTAGACATTATTGCGGATATTCTGAATGCGTCTGGAAGCGGCATCAAGAAGACCTATCTGATGTACAGGTGTAACCTCAGCTTCAGACAGTTGAAGCAATACTCGGGTTTCCTGATGAATAAGGGGCTTCTATACTTGAATTCCCAGCAAGAGGATTCACCACATGGCTTGTTTGAGGTCACCGACAAGGGCAAGCAATTCCTGAGGGCCTACAGGAGCTTAATGGCTCTCATGAATTGACACGTTGCGTCAGGAACTTTCTGGCGGAATCTTCGAGTCTTATTTCCTTCCTAGTCTCCTCGGTAACTATAAAATTATACGCCTTGAGGAACTCCACGATCTGCTGGACTTGCTTTTCCTCCAAATGCATTTTCAGTCTTATTTCTTCTATCCCGTGCCAATGACCATCGTTGAGCATCTCCAGAATCTCTATGATCTTTGATGCCGTCGGAGTATCCTCCAGCTTGATTCTATCTGTTCACGACTGTAGCTTAAATGCCTTCTGAGGTTGTTTTTCAGAAGAATTTTCTAGAAGATTATTCTGGCAGACGCAACTGGCCAAAAGGAACGGCAAGACCACAAGAAATCCGAAAAAACGTGCAGCGCACCGCTATTTTGGCAAATGGCTTGCTTTCAAAACAATCTTGACATGTAGCTCATAGTTACTCCTTTGAAAACCTAATGCCTCTCAGGCAAAGTCTTTATCAAAAGCAGCGGTATAACATGATGGAGCATCAGTTTGATGATACGGCAAGACGGATGGACATCTCTGCTTATTGAAGCAAAAGAGAACGTGCAGAAACAAATAAAGTCGCACTTGAAGATCCCAGCCCAGCCACAGCCTAACTTGGGCATAGGAGCAGGCGGCGACCCGATAAAACACGTTGATCTGGCAGCTGAAAACGCCATAGTGGAAACCCTCAAAGCTCATCGCATTTCCTTCACGCTGATCAGCGAGGAATCTGGTATAAAGGAATATGGTGAAAACCCCCACGAATGCTACATTACAACAGATCCGATAGATGGCACGACGAACTTTGTAAGAGGGATACCGTTCAATGCAACGTCTATTGCCGTGTCTGATGAGCCATCTTTAGAGACGGTTTATGCAGCGTTGGTGGCTGACGTGGCTCACAGTGTGACTTACACTGCCGAGAAGGGCAAAGGTGCCTTTCGTGACGGACAGAGAATAAAGCCTTCGGAGCTTGCGGTGCTTGAAGAGGCCGTGATAGGTTTGGATTTGAACACTTACAAGGTTGAGAAGGTTATCCCTCGTTTGACTGGCCTGATTCAGAGGACAAAACACCTGCGGCACTTTGGCGCAAACGCGTTAGAGATTTGCTACGTCGCTGATGGAACGACTGATGCGTTTGTTGACATACGTGGGAAGCTACGCACAACTGATGTGGCTGCCGCGTGGCTCATACTGCAGGAGGCGGGCGGAAAGATAACCACGCCCGAAGGAGAAAACATCAGCGTGAACCTAAGCCCGAAGCAACACATCTCTTTCGTCGCTGCAGGAAACTCCAAAATCCACAAGATCATACTTGATTTGATCAACCCCGAAAAGGAAGCAAGATGATAGCACCCGTACCTCCATATCCCGCTGCCATCGCGAAGATTGATGGAACACGAGTACTGGCAGTGGCTGACCTGCACATAGGTTGGGAAATGGCCCTCATACAGAAAGGCATACATGTGCCTACACAAACGCCGAAGCTTCTTAGAAGCCTCATAGGCGTGATCTCAGCCTACAAACCAGACAAGCTTCTGATCTTGGGTGACGTGAAGCACACGGTTGCCACAGCTGGGATGAGCGAGTGGCACGATGTACCTGACTTCTTCGATGAGTTGAAGAAGCAGGTGAAAGAGATAAATGTGCTTCGAGGCAACCATGATGGCAATCTTGAGCCTCTTTTGCCGGAAAGCATCAATCTTCTGCCTGCAAGCGGCGTGGCCTTCGGCGATGTTGGTTTCTTTCATGGACACCAATGGCCGTCTCCTGCGTTGCTGACCTGCAAAACGTTAGTAATGGGACACGTTCATCCAGTTATTGCCTTCCGCGACTTGGCAGGCTTCAGAATCTCACGGCAAGTGTGGGTTAAGGTCCGCTGCAACAAAGCAGAATTGACCAAGATCTTGGTGAAGAAGCAAAAGGTCAGAGACAAAAACGACCATGCAGAAGCCACGGATAAGCAGTTCAACGTTAAGACGAAGACCGAGCAACTTTTCATAATGCCTTCTTTCAACGAGTTTCTCGGAGGTAGACCGTTGAACGAGAACAGTCGAGACGAAAAGATCGTTGGCCCTGTCTTGCGCTCCGAGGCGGTTGACATGGAGAACTCTGAGATATCTCTTCTGGATGGGACTTTCGTCGGAAACTTGGGTCAGCTTAGAAGCCTGAGTTGAAGATTATTCAGCATAAAGCTTATAGACCGTGGCTTTCTTCACGATAACAAGGTGAAAGCCAATGTCAGATGACGACGACTCTGAGTGGCCACGAAGAAGGCGCTTCCCGTTCTTCAGAGAGTGGGGTTTTGATGATCTGGACAAGATCTTTGGTGAAATGGAGAAGATGATGGACGATGAGCTGAAGGACTTCACTTCACGCGTGCCAAAGAACTACGTCAAGGAACGCAAGCTTCCTGACGGCAGGGTCGAACGTGAACTGGGACCTTTTGTGTACGGTTACAGCGTGCGGATTGGTCCTGACGGGAAGCCTGAGGTTAACGAGTTTGGAAACGTCAAACAAGGCCGTTCCGGGCCTCTGGTGAAGGAGGAACGCGAACCCCTCGTGGACATAATCGATAACAACGGCGAGGTGCACGTCGTAGCAGAGTTGCCTGGCGTGGACAAGAAGGACATCAAACTGTATGGAACAGAGGACTCGTTAACGATTACGGTTGACATTCCTGAGCGCAAATATTTCAAGGAAGTTAATCTTCCCGCAAAGGTCAACGTCAGAGAAGCGAAAACAGGATACAAGAACGGCGTTCTAGAAGTCATCCTGCCCAAGATCAGAGACGACAGAAGACAGAAGGGCGAACCGATAAAAGTAGATTAGAGCCGTTGAGTGTTTCAGCTACAGCCTGTGCGCGTATGGACGAAAGCTCAGAAATAGACATACTAAACGCAGTCTGCAAGCAGGCAAAAGCAGACGGCAAACTGACAGGTAAGAACCTCACGAAGCTGTACGACGTCTTCGGTCAGCGTTTCACGAGAGCCTTTGAAGCCTTGAAAGAAGGCCGCGTGAAGAAATACGCCTTCAAGCCCAGCAACCGAACCGTCTGGATCGTGGTTGGCAAAGAGCGCGACTATCTATTGATGCCTGAGGCCGAGTTCTGCACCTGCGACGACTTTTACTTCAGGGTCATGGACAGAAAGGTGCACCTGTGCTATCATCTCATTGCACAGAAGCTGGCCAAGATTCTGGCCTGGTTTGAACTCATAGAGGAGCATGATGACCTCTACGATTCGCTCATGAGCGAGTGGAAAAAAGCGACTATTTAAATACCTCAATTCAAGAATAGAAGTGAAAAGGGAGACAAGTCAGATGGACATAGGAGCATACTTTGAACTACTCAAATATATTCTCATGGCTTCAACCCTTGCAGCTCTGGTTCTAATATTCTTGCACACGTTCTACGGCAAAGAAGAAAAAGCAAGCTAAAACCGAATCTCTCG
>CAYGYI010000016.1:0-14885 GCA_964354055.1 uncultured Candidatus Bathyarchaeia archaeon
TACTATCACCACTCTCTACACAGGGATAGCCAAAATCTCAATTGTAATTCTGCTGCCGTCTTTTCTGGTCAATTCAAACTCTTCAGGTCCGGCTTTCTGTCCGTTAGCGTTCTTCTGAAGTAACTCCATGGCTTTGGAGATGTATCTCTTGTCGAGAAGACCTACACTGAAGAAATTCTTTCCAATCAGTTCGTCTTTCGCATAGCCAGTCATGCTTTCGGCCTGCTTGTTTCCCTCTATGAAAGTGCCCTCAAGATCATTGACGTAAATCGCATCTGGCGCAAGCTCAATCAGTCTTCTGAGTCTTTCCTCAGAATCTTTGAGTCTGTTTTCCATCTGTTTGCGTTCAGTGATATTCCTGACTATCGCTTGAATACCCGTCAGTTCTCCATTCACGGTTATTGCAGAGGCGTTGACCTCAATCTGAGCCACGCTACCGTCTTTCTTGAGAATTTCCATTTGGACAACGCCGGATTCACCCTGCAGCACTTGACTGAAGACTTCGACTGCCCCAGACATGTCTAGTCCCTTGAAAAAGGTCTGGAACGGCTTGCCGGTGACTTCCTCTGCGCTAAAGCCACCCAGTTTGACCACGGATGGCGAAGCATAGGAAACGCAGCCCTCAAGATCTGTGGTGATAATCGCGTCAAAGCTTCGTTCGGTGATGCCTCTAAATTTCTCTTCAGACTCGCGTATCCGTTCCTCCATGGCCTTGCGTTCGGTGATGTCTCTAGCGCTTCCTTGGACTCCAATCAACCTTCCACCGACGATAAGGGGAGAAGCATTGATCTCAACAGTTGCCAATGAGCCATCTTTTCTCAACACTTCCAGCGCGAATTCACTAACACTTGCACCACTCAACGCTTTAGAGAAGAATTCGAACGCTTTAGTGACTGCCGACTTTGGAAGGTAGTTTCGAAAAGGTTTTCCCAGCATTTCGTCTGGAGTATAGCCAATGATCTTCTTTGCCGCGGGAGAGACGTAAGTAATCAGCCCTTCAGGATCGATAGTCAATATCGCGTCGAAGCTGGCTTCCATGATGCCTCTGTATCTTTCCTCAGATTCCTTCAACAACGACTCTGCGTGTCTCTCCTCAGTTATGTCATTTCCCGAGCTGAGTCTGCCCACAACTTGTCCTTCGTCGTCCTTAAGAACAGTATGATACCATGCGATCAGGCGTTCCTCTCCAGAACTAGTCAGAACAGGATTCTCGTAGTAAATTTCAGTCTCATGTTTCATCAAAGATTGGAAGACCGCCTTCACTTCGTTTCTTATCCTGACAGGTACAAAGCTGTCAAACCAATTCTTGCCTAGAATTCTCTCCGCCTTGTATCCTAGGATTTCGCAGCCTTTTCTATTGATGAGCGTTGCATTTCCTTCTTTATCTAGAACAACCAGTATAGCGCCCGCAACATCCAAGTACTTCTGCGCTCGATCTCGTTCACGTCTCAATTCTTGCTCTGCTTGCTTGCGTTCAGTAATATCCACAACTACTGCTTGAAAACCGGCTGTCTTGCCATTCACAACGAACCGCGTTGGTTTTGACATGAGGTAAAGAACGCTGCCATCTTTGCGGACTGCTCGAAATTCGAAATTCCGTGGCGGTCTTCGCAACAAGATAATCTTCAAGAAAAGTCGCACTATTCTCGATCTTTCAGCTGGGTGCAAGTAATTGCTGAAGCTTCGACCTAGCATCTCCTTGACGGAGTAGCCCATCAAGTCAGCAAAAGCTTGATTCACATATGCGAATCTGCCTCTGAGGTCTGCAATGGCTATGGGCACCGCAGCATTTTCTACCAAGCTGCGGAACCCTTGCTCAGACTTGTTCAGTATCTCCTGTAAGCCTTGATGCTCTGGAACGCGGATGCTTTCGGACATCTGACTATCACGGAATATGCTGTCTGTTGAATCAAACCTCTTAATACATCATATTTAATCTTATGAATGTGAATTCCGAATTATAAGTAATGGTACAAATTCAGAATCCAAGACAGTATCAGAACTCAAAACATCAACATCTCTTCACACAGGCTTTCAAGTCGAAAACAAATGAAGTTATAAGCATGATATCCAAGAACTCTCCAACAAAGCAGGACGGAAAGGCTGATGGATGAATCACAGATTGGCGCCTCAATGCTACAATACTTAAGCGACCCCTTCAAGAAGATGATAAAACAGATTCCGAAGCAGAAAACTCTGCGCGTCGAAATTGTGGATGATGGCCTTCATACATTGAACAAGCATAGAGTCTCAGCACTGAAAAATGTCGGTGAGTCTTATGGCCTTGAGTATACGGTTCACGCACCGTTTGCGGGCATAAACATAGCGTCGCCCTCAAGACCGCTACTGAACGCCACGATGAAAAGACTGAAACAGTCCATCATCAACGCAAGTATGCTTGAATGCAGGCTCTGGATTTTCCACCCAGCCATGAAAACAGGCATAAGCATGTTCTACCCCGGCATGGACTGGGCCAGAAATCTGGAAAGCATCCACAATCTCGCGCAGTTCGCAAACACCAGCAACGTAAAGGTCGCTGTGGAAAACGTAATGGAACCATTTGTAATGAAGACTGTGGAAGATTTCAGAAGATTCTACCGTGAATCCGGTCAGAATATTAACATGGTATTAGACACTGGCCACGCACACATCTGCGGCCAATTGGAATCTTTTATGACTGACTTCTCAGACAAAATCGTTCACATACATGCCCACGATAACGATGGAAAGAGTGATCAACATCTAGGTATAGGCTACGGTTCAATCAACTGGAACAATTTCGCCTCTATACTCAGGGGAAAAACTTTCAACGGCACGATCATTGTGGAGGCGGTTGAACATGTTGAACAAAGTATGGACGCGCTCAAGCGATTGCTGGGCTAGATTTTGCTCTGTAAAAGAAGCCTAAAAAAACATGAAAAACCGCATAATTAGACTGTTCACTTCTCTTTTGCTGGACTTGCTTTTCTGAGATCTTCTCGCTGCGGAATATCCACCATCATGAAGTCTTCTGCCACTCGCGTGTTCTTGAAAGTTTTCTGCGCCTGCTTCAGTAGTTCGTTTGTGTCATTGTATCTTGCACTGATGTGAGTCAAGATCAACTGTTTTGCTTTCGCTTTCTTGGCGGTCTGAGCTGCTTGGCTAGGCGTTGAGTGGCCATCATCTTTAGCTCTTTCTGCCAAATCGTCAGCAAGAGTGGCATCGTGAATCAGCAAATCTGCATCTTGAGCGATCTTCACAAGCGCTTTGGACGGTCTCGTATCGCCTGTGTATGCTATCTTTCTCCCTGGTCTAGGTTGATCTATGATATTTCTCGGTGTCACGGTTCTTCCATCTGGCAACTTCGCTTTTTGACCGCGCTGGAGCTTGGACCATAATGGGCCTTCCGGAATGCCTAAAGCTGTGGCTTTCTCTGGATGAAACTTTCCAGGTCTGGCCTTCTCCACTAAGGCATAAGCGAGACTTGGGATCATGTGATCCGCCCACGTTGCCAGTACTTCATACTCCTCTTCATCACACACCACTCCAACCTTTTGGACTTCATGAATTTCAACGGGGAAGGTCAGAGCAAACTGCACTGTCTCCTTTATGCAATTCAGAAAACGTCCTACTCCCAGTGGCCCGTAGATTTCAAGCTTCCTCTCTCTACCAAGCATCGCCATCGTCTGCATCAGTCCCGGCAGACCTAGAACATGATCGCCGTGCATATGTGTTATGAAAATCTTCATTTCCCTGTGGAAGCCTCCCTTGGCCTTTACCATCTGCCTTTGGACGCCTTCGCCACAATCGAACATCAACTGCTCGTTTCCACGCTGTATGAGTATGGCGGGTAGACTTCTCTCCTGTGTTGGAACGCTTCCCCCAGTACCTAGAAAGATGACACGCAGACTCATGCCGATCACGTCTTCTCGAACACAACTACCTCTCTAGTTAGACTTCGGTGAACATAAACGAAATGCGACTCTAAATGCTTATAGCCCAACGTCGCACCCAGATGGCTTATCTTCAGCTTCTTTGGAGCAGCCAAGCAGACTCGTTGTTTTGGACTTAGTAATGCGCAGAGGGATGTCAGAAGCTCCTCAATTATCTGGCTCGTGGTCCGTTTCATTGTGGTCGAGGATATGCCGTAAGGCGGATCAGTCACCACACAACCAACTTCAATCAAAGGCAGATTTCGCGCATCTGCCACGACCATGCCTTCAGGCTTGACCCCGAAATGGGCTAGATTCCGCAAGGCTCCTTTTGCCATTCGACGTTGAATATCCAGACCCAACGTGCGACAGCCAATCAGCGAAGCCTCTATCAACGTCGTTCCTGTCCCACAGAAAGGGTCAAAGACCAATTCACCAGCCTTCGGCTTGGCCAAGTTCACCATGCATCTGGCAAGCTTTGCCTGCATTGCAGAGGGATGGAAAAAAGGCTTCTTTCTCGGACGCCTCTCAACGAAAGGTTTAGGTTCGATCTCGCCGAGTTTCACGCCGAAAATGAATCTTTCGCTTGTGAGTATTCCTATCAAGGTTTTGTCAGGCTTCTTCATCTTCACTTTCGTCTTCGGGGCGCTGTTGAGCACGAGTTCCCCGAGCTTTCCCTCAAGCACCATCCCATCGGTTTCCGAAGAGTACTCTCTAACGTGCTTCACGCGAACCACGAAGCTTTCGTTAGCCTTCAGGACTTTGCCAAAGTCTATAGAGCGCATGGCCTTCACGATGCTGGCTGTTTCAGCGTTGCAGTTGAACAACTCTCGCGCGCAGATTCTAGTGAAGGCCGCTCTCCGCTTCAAGGCCTCAACACACTTCAAGCTCACCCTGAGCCTGACAACTTGATCAAGCTTCTCCAGAACCTTGTACTCGTGACCCTCGGTTTCAAGTATTGCTTTCAACTCGGAAAGAGGCAGGCTTTCATGCTCGCCTGAAAGCAGGAAGAAAAGGTTAGCCACCATTACGCTCCTTTCTGTAGCAACGCTTTGGCTACTAGCGGCGCGATCGACACTTTGCTCGCAGGGCTTGGCACACTGTCCGTGCCTACTATATCCTCAGCACCGTTATCCATGATTCTCTTCTGTGAATCGCCGATCAGCAGGGGATGCACGCAAGCCGCGTAGATCTTGCTTGCACCTTGATCCTTCGCGAGTTTCACAGCCTTCGCCATGGTTCCGCCGCTGCTAATAATATCGTCAAATATCACGACATCGCGGTTCTCGATCGGCAGCATCTTCTCTTCAAGCGTTACGTTTCCTGTAACCACGTCTCTTCTGGTGGAGACATAGTCGAACCCGCCCTTCAAGATGCTGTGGGCCTCAGCCGCCACGCTCAAAGCCTTTTTGCCAAGAGACAACGAAACCGCATTTTTCACCAAGCCTTTTGCCATGAAGTACTCAGCTAGGAGAGGAATGGCAGACAGATCATCTACTGGAACGTTGAAGGATCTAAGTGATGAAGGACTGTGAGCGTTGAAGGTTATGATCTTGTTCACGCCGCATTTTTCGAGCAGTCTCACGATGGTTTTTATGCTGAAGGCTTCGCCGAGCAGGAAACGTTTGTCCTGACGGCTGTAGGCAAAATATGGAACGACTGCCGTGATGTTCTTGGCTTTGAGATCTAGAGCATTATCGGCCATGAGCAAGAGCTGGAGCAACCTCTGATCCTGAGGTGGACTTGTCGTCTGCACAAGCACAACGTCCTCATCCTGCAAAGATTCAGTTTCGAATCTTATGTACGATTCGCCGTCCGGAAAGGCTTTGTAGAGAACTGGCACGACTTCTGCATGCAGAAGCTTCGCGATGTTCCAGCCCAGTTCGGTTGACGCTGGTCCAGGTAGCACCTTCATCTTCTTCGCCGTGTCTACATGCAGTCTGCCTGTCTTTTTTAGGTTTTTCTTACTTACGTTGTTCCAGAATCTCTTTGGCCCTGTCCACGCGGACTTTCCGCTCCTCAACCATTTTGGCGGCGACGATGTCTATGAGGTCGCCTGTTGCGCCTGCGGCGATTGCTATGTTTCTTGCATGAAGCGACATGTGGCCTCGCTGTATGCCTTCGCTGGCCAAAGCCCTCAACGCGCCCAAATTCTGCGCCAATCCCACGGCGGCAAGAACCTCGCCGAACTCGTTAGCAGTCTTCACGCCTAGGATCTTCACGGCTATCTTTGCGATCGGGTGCGTTCGCACAGCGCCACCTACTAGACCTACGGCCATAGGCATCTCAATCGAGCCGACAAGATCTCCGTTTTCGTTTTTCTCCCAAGTTGAGAGGGCTGTGTAGTGGCCGTTTTTGACGGCGTATGCGTGTGCTCCTGCTTCGACGGCTCTGTGGTCGTTGCACGTCGCGAGGATTACGGCGATTATGCCGTTGAGTATGCCTTTGTTGTGTGTGGCTGCCCTGTACGGATCTGCGGTTGCGAAGGCCGAAGCGCTCACGATTCCGTCGACGGCTTCCTCGCCGCCCACGTCTTCTTTTGGCACAATGCACCAGGCTCGAACCAGCCGTTTCACAGCCAGATTCGAAATTATGCGCAAGAAAACACGGCCAGCGGTTATCTTTGCCACCATCGGGGCCACAGCTTCAAGCATGGTGTTAACAGCATTCGGGCCCATGGCGTCACGACAGTCAACATCCAGCTCCGCGATGAGCATCGGCCCTTGAGACGTGTCGATTATCTTTGCATCCAAGTTTCTCGCTCCGCCTCCGGCCGAGACGAGAACGGGGTCCTGTTCGTTTGCCTTCTTCATGATTTCTTCCTTTGCCTGAATTAGGCGCATTTTCGCTGCGTATGGATCTTTGACGCCTACGACTTGTATTTGTCCTATCATTATTGGGAGCGTGCTGCTTGTGTGGAAGCCTCCGCCGTCTCTGATCATTTTGGCGGCGTAGCTGGCTGCGGCCACGACTGAGGGCTCCTCGATGGCCATCGGAATCAGATAGTCACGTTCGTTTATGAGGAAGTTGACGCCTATACCCAGAGGCATCGGAATGGCTCCAATGACGTTTTCTATCATGCGGTCGGCAAGATCCAGAGGCAAAGAGCCTGTGTTCTGTAGCAATGCAGCCTCTTCGTCCGTCAGGTCTGCAAAGTCTTTGACAAATCGCAAACGTTCTTTGGGATTGAGTTTGTATAAGCCTGAAACTTCAGACGACTTGCTCATAATCTTCACCAAGTCAATCACATTACAGCTAGGAGAGTAAATATGTATTTTTCTGAGGCTCTTAAGCCTCCGGCTGGCGCCGGGAGACAGGCTGTCACCTATATTGACTGCATTACAGCCAAAAAGGATAAAGACATAAAGAAAAAGGTGTGGGGGATATTACTCGTATGTTACCTGTATGTCGAAGTTGACTGTTCCAGATGTGCCTGTCTTAGCTTTGACTTCGAAGGTCAGTCTGTAGTAGCCACCTGCTATCAACGGCGTGTTTGCGGTGTACGAGTTGTACTGGTCGGCCACGATGGTGCCATCAAGCGTGTCGACGCTTGCCCAGCCCGTGGAGTTCCCGTATATGTATATCTTGAATGTGTCGAACGTGCTGGTCGATACGTTGGTTGTCACGGTGATTGTCAGGTTGTGAGCTGCTGTGTCTTGGTTCTTGAGGAAGAGGCAGCTAGTGAAGTTCTGCAAAACACCTGGCTGTACGTGCAAGTCTATAGTGACAGTGCCACCGGATATCGTGGCATCTCCTGGAGCGTCGGTGCCTTTAAGCCAAACGAGTTTGGCGGTGCCTATTGTTATGCTGCCGTCTATGTACATGTAGACGTACGTTGCTGCGCTGACTGAGCCTATGAGTAGGGCTGTAACTAGTAGCGATGTGATCTTCAGGTATTTTCTGTAGTTCGGGTTCATTTTATTGTTTCACCTCCCTTCGCCTTTTTCGTTCCTTCATGTTGTCGAGCCACATTCTTGTGAGGACGTAGATGCTTATGCCTAGGACGAGAATGCAGGCTACTGCTAGGGCTATGGCTGAGACGACGAAGGTTCCTTGCCCCCATGAAGGCTTGTAGAGCACATAGGTGCATGCGCCTGCTATCGCTGCGCCTGCGCCTAAGGCGATGTACCACCACTTCGGTTTGAAGAAGACGTACGTGCCTAACCCCACTACGAACGTGTCGAAGGCCACGATTCCGATGAAGGTGCCTTCCCAAGACATAGCAGGTGCTATCACCAATGGGTGGAGCGCGAGTTCAGCATAGTTGGTGACGAAGAATGCGGTGATAGAGATGGCTGGGACTGTGACAGTGAGCATGACTACTTTCGCGTAGGTGAGGAGTTTCTTCAGGTATCCTAGGTAGACGTTGATGGCTACTATGTTGGCCAAGGCCACGACGAGGTAGATTACGCTGTACCAGAAGCGCATATATTCACCGAAGAGTTGCATGAATTCTCTGCTGACGATGAGTTGCCCGAAGCCTGCGAGGGCGGCGACTTGGTACAGGTATGGTAGTTGCCATGGAAAGTGGCGGTCCAACAGACATGCCAGTAGGCTGATGGCCAAGAAGAGATCTACGCCCAATAGTAAGAAGAATTCTGGCTGCAGTGGGGGTGGCAATCTCGGTACCGTATCCGAATGTCTGGTTTCTGTTTATTTAAGTCGTATGAATTCGGAATCCAAATCCGAATTAAACATAAAGATGCGAAGGAGAGAAATAGATCTTCTGTCTCAAGATGCCCGATATCTGCCAAATGTAAAAGAAACTGACCAGAATCTCGTATAGAATGCTAATTATAGACTGCTAATTCTTCGGCAGTGCGGTTGCGGGGATTGCGAGGTGTTTGCTGATTTCGTGTGCTAATGTTTCTGCGTGGCCGTCACGGTAGCTGTCAGTGATGACTTGTTTGGGTTTGGATTGTTTGACGTATTGGATGAGTTCGGTGTAGTCTGAGTGGTCGCTGAGGGCTACAGTGTATTCGTTGCGGCCTGTCTGGCGCTGGGGCAGGTTGAATTCCCATCCACTAACGCGTATGCGGAATGCGTCGAGGCCGACTTTGGTCTGCGAGTTCATGTGGTAGAATGCGACACACGAGCTGTTAGTTTCGATAAGCTCTTTGCCGTTCAGCTCGTCCGAGAGCGCAAGTTCGCCTATGCGCATGCCGTGTTTTTCGCATACTTTGGAGACATGGTAGACTTTTTCAGGCGCCACGAAAGGCACTTTGATGTCTGCGTCGCGGAGGATCTGCATGACTTCTTGAAGTTTGCCGTGGTAGCCGAAGACGTAGACTGTGCCTTGTTTTAGGCCTTTTTCGACGAGCTGGACGAGGGCGTGGTTGACGTCTTTTTTGAAGGGCCGCCTGCAGGACGGGTTGCCGTATGTGGCTTCCATGACGAGAATATCCGCTTCAAGTACGGGCGTGTTTTCGATTTTGAAGTCGCTTGTGTAGACAATTCGGGTGCCTTCGGCGTCGTTTATGAGGACTTGTGCGGTGCCGAGAATGTGGTCGGCAGGAAAGAAGGTGAGACTTTCATCTTCCAGTTGGATGGTTTTGCCGTAGTCGAGTGTTTCGATGTGACCGTTCGTGAGGAAAAGAGGTTCCATCATTACGGCGATGAGGTCGCGGGTGGCTTGAGTCATGAGGACTTTTTCGCATTTTTTGAGGCTTAACTGGAGGCTCATTATGTGGTCGGCGTGTGCGTGCGTGACGACGCGTAGCGGTTTTGTGTCGTCGTAGGCGTCGCATGCAACATATCTGCCGAGGAGCACTGCGCCGCGTTGGGTTATCGTGGCCTTCTCCGTAGATTGGGCACCAAGAGAATAGTGCGCTGTCGTGGTTCTAAATGCTTTCTGAGGTCATCCAGTCGATGAACCAGCGTGGATTTTCACATTCTATCTTGACTCTTATTGGTCCGAGTGGTGATTCGGATTCTTCTTGGCAGAATGAGAGGTGGCCTGCGTAGGCGACTTGTTTGTTGATGCAGAAGCTAAGGGTATTGTGGTCAATGCCTCTCACGAGCACGGTTCGCGCTGCAGTGCGGATGCGTTCTCTCCGTAGGAGATTGCGGAGTCTGGTGAGGGCTTCTGGTCCCTTGACCGTGGCGAAGATTCTAACCCCCCTGTATAAAGGTTCAACTTTAGTTTCAACGATGCCGAACACGTTCTCGATAGCGCGTTTGACTTTTTCCTCGGATTCGGTGGGATTGATGTCGGCCTCGATTTGGAGGGTTACCTTTTCCATTGAGCTTCAGCCTTCTTGAGGGTTTCTTTCGTTTTTCTCTTAGTGTTTTCGATGTCGCCTTCGTTGATTATCATGTGTTCAGCCATGGCTATGGTGTTGCCGAGACCCACAGTGAGCTCGCGGGCGTCGCGTTCGTGGAACGTTTTGCGGTCAACCGGGTCGTCGCTTCGTCGTCGCTTCCACAGGCGTTTGAACCTAGTTTCAGGTGAAGAGTGAATAGCGATAAGTGTGAAGTTTGGGAAGTGTTTCTTGAATTCTTCGGCCTCGTCGAGGCTTCGCAGTCCGTCTACGAAGACCTTCTGGCTGTTCGTGCCTTCAATCTTCGGGATGCATCTTTTGGCGATGATGCCTTTGCCTTCTTCTTCTCTGAGTTTGAGCATGATATGACCTATGTTGGCAGGCGTTGGCTCTAGGCCTCGCTTTTTTGCTTCTTCCCTGACGATGTCGCCCATGACCATAATGGTGTAGCCGTTTTCCGAGGCGACATTGAGGACTAGGGATTTGCCTGAGCCCGGCATTCCTGCAAGGCCGATCACAAGTTTGTTAGATGTCAATGCGCATTCCTTTCGTCTACGTGTTTGTTTATTTATGTGAATTGTGGTTTACGTTAAAAACATTTATGAAGGAACGGAGTGAAGATTTAGGCGAGGCAACGTATGATGGCCGGATCGATACGCAGTTTCATAGCGTTTGACATGGACAGCGAGGCAGTTCTGAGTAAGATGACGCACGTACAGAACGTGTTGCTCAAAACAGGCGCAGACCTAAAACCCGTGGAACCGAAGAACGTGCACATAACCGTCAGGTTCCTCGGAGACATCGCGTCAGACATGGCTAACAAGATTCACGATGAAATGAAGAAGGTCAAGTTTGCGGCATTCAACGCCAAAATCCACGGCGTAGGCGCCTTTCCCAACACACACTACCCACGCGTCGTGTGGGCAGGGATAACCGACGGCGCCGAGCAACTGCGCAGCATATTCGAGCAGCTTGAGCCACGGCTGCACGAGTTAGGTTTTGCACCTGATCCGAAAGGGTTCAGTCCTCATTTGACTATTGCTCGGGTGAGGTCTGGAAGCAACAAGGACGCGCTGGCCAGGTGCATCAAGGAGAATGCAGATGTTGACTTCGGCGTGGTGAGAGCGGCATGCCTGAGACTCAAGAGCAGCGACCTTACACCTCACGGACCCATCTACGCCACGCTAAAAGAGTACTGCCCTTGAGCAGTGTGAAAAGGATTAGTGTTTATGCAGGATAGAACTGGGAAGGTTTGTGCTGAGGTTCTGAAGGAAATCACGCCCAGCAAGAAAAGACGTGATGAAATTGAAGCTGTGGCCAAGAAGCTTGAGGTCGGCGTGGTCTCAGCCTGCAAGAAGCAGGGCATCAAGGCCAAGGTTCGTGTAGAGGGTTCGGTTGCGAAGGACACTTGGCTCACTGATGAACCTGATGTGGACGTTTTCATGCGTGTGTCTGCCAAGATCCCACACGGGTCCCTAGGCAAGGTATGTTTGAAGGTAGCCAGAGAAGCCACGGAAGGTTCGAAGCAGGTCGAACGCTTCGCTGAACACCCCTACCTCGAAGCCTACGTAGACAGCGTGCGTGTGAACATCGTGCCTTGTTATGATGTGAAGCTTGGAGACTGGCATAGCGCCACTGACCGAACGCCGTATCACACTGATTACATTAGGAAATGCCTAAGTAAGCAGTTGCAGGATGATGTGCGGCTGCTCAAGAAGTTTATGAAGGGCATTGGCGTTTATGGTGCCGAAATCAAGGTAGGTGGCTTCAGCGGTTACTTGTGTGAGCTTCTTGTTCTGCATTACGGTGGCTTCGTGGACGTTTTAAAGACTTTTGCGCAGCATAGGCAGCGCATAGTCGTGGACATCGAAGGCTATTACAGCGGCAGAGAGAACGAGATTGACCTATTGTTCAAGGAGCCGCTTGTGGTCGTTGACCCAGTTGACAAAGGCAGAAACGTGGCCTCCGCCGTGCAGGCGCAGAAACTGCACAACTTCGTAGCCGCAACCAGATCCTTCCTCAACAAGCCCGACAAAAGATACTTCTACCCGCCCGAAACCGTGACCCTGTCACCGAAGGAATTCAAAGAGAAGCTAGCCAAGCGAGGCCCAGTAATCGTGGCGGTGGCCTTCGACAAAGTCGAAACAGTTCCGGACATCCTGTGGGGCCAGCTCTACAAGTCCCAACGCTCCCTTCGCAAGCTCGTCGAACTGAGCGATTTTCATGTCTTAAGAGACACCACGTGGAGCGACGAGAAAGCAGTGAGCATGTTCATCTTCGAGCTTGAGGATTACTGCATCCCACTTGTCAAGAAACATCTGGGGCCACCGCTTGACAAGGAACACGAATGCGGAGATTTCTTAGCGAAACACATGAACAAATTGGGCACGGTTGCTGGGCCTTACATTGAGGATGGAAGATGGGTTGTTCAAGTGCGAAGGAAATACACTGATGTGTGCGTGTTGCTTCGTGAGAAGCTGAAAGACGGCGGAAAAGACGCAGGCGTGGCCGAAGGAATTGCGCAGAAGCTTCGCAGAGGCTTCAAGGTCCTGATCAACGAAGGAATAGCTGAGGCTTACGGAAAGAACGGCGAGTTTTCAGCGTTTCTGACCGAGTTTCTGTCAGGCAAGCCCAAGTGGCTAGAAGCCGTTGAGGCCTAGAATCAGCATGGCCGCGCCGAAAACCCAGCAGTAGAACGAGAACAGATAGAACTTTTTGTTTTCGATCGTTTTGTGAACTGCATATAGGGCCACGTAGCCTACGAGCATGGCGATCACCGCGCCTACAGCAATTTCAGCTAGACCGAAGCCTGACTGCACTAGAGCCTCATGTTCTCTGTAGGCAGTAAGGCCTAGTGCGCCGATTATGGCGGGAATGGACATGAGGAACGAGAATTTGAAGGCTTTCTCACGCTTCAGCCCCAGCAACAAGGCCACGGCGATCGTGGTGCCGCTTCGCGAGATGCCGGGCACGGTGGCTATGCCCTGCGCAATGCCGAATATGAGGGCGGTTTTGTAGCTAAGCATGTCCGTGTTTTCGCGTGCCAGCTTCGAGGCGTAAAGTAGGAAGCCGCATACGATGAGGGCTATGGCAATTGGCGTGACTTGGTTGAAGACGGTTTCTATAACGTTGCTTACAACGAGGCCTGCGCCGACGATTGCGGTGGGCACGGAGCCTACGATTATGAGGGGTACGAGTTTGCCGTCTTCGCTCTTGAAGTCCCGGTGTGCGAGTGCTGTTAGGATGTTTTTGATGTCTTTTCTGAAGAAGACGAATATCACGATTAGCGTGCCTATGTGTAGTGTTACGGCGTAGAGTATTGGCAGGTCTAGGCCGAGGAAGTGGTCTGTAAGCCTCAGGTGACCAGTGCTCGAAATGGGTAGCCACTCCGCTATGCCTTGGATTATGCCGAGTATTATCGCGTCCAGCAGATTCGCCAAGCGTGCACGCCTTCTTGCAGGCTTTTCTGGGGTTAGGTTAGATTTAAAAGATTACCCTGCGCTACTATGCCACGGTGCACAAGCATGAGCGAATATCCACCCGGAAGCAAAGAAGACCGCAAAATGCTCCAGCAAATGCCCTTGGAACAGTTGCTTGACTACTTTTTCTTGCAGATACGCAATCTGTGGCGCGTGGACGGTCTGTACTTTCTGGGTATAGAGAAGCGGTTCGGAACCGAGGCTGCCACGGAGATAGACGCAGATGTATGGACAACCATGGCCACAATAGAAGCCAAAAGCCTACAAAAGCTGTTCAAGACAGGTGAAAACCCAAGTGTACCGACTATCATTGATCTGTTGCGTAAGTCTAGCTGGGCGCTAGACCAGCCGTTTAAGACTGTTGAAGTGAGCGCTGGGTGTGCTGTTTTGAGTGTTGATCGTTGCAGGACTCAGGAGGCTCGGCTGGGCAAAGGCCTAGAAGAATTTCCATGCAAGAAAGTGAGATTCGGCTACCTGAAAAACTTCGCAAAAACCCTCAACTCGAGCGTAGAAGTAAACTGTCTCACCTGTCCACCAGACAAGCACTCTAAAGAAACATGGTGTAAATGGGAATTTACATTATAGCTGGCCAGTTTACACCATGTTTTTGCCGTTAGGCTACTCTCTTTTCCTGAAAAGCATTAGATCAAGCGCGCGTGTTTTATTCATAACTCTGGAGTCTACTGGTTGCTCTAATCTCCGGTCTTCTAGGTAACACAGTCCAGTTTGCTGTTAGAATCATAGCTACGTCTGAAGCATGTAATGTAGCCAAATCAACAGAAGTTGTCCAGCTTGATAGTCGTTAACGGCCTTAGCACACTGCCAACACCAACTTCAGCGCACGCTAGTGAAGGCCTAGCTCAGAACACCATATGAACCATACGTTTACGGTTTTCAGAAGCACGCTAAGCCATCAGTAAGCTTCTTTACCGTTAGCTTGCTTAGATTTGTTTGTGGGCAGAACCTCTCATGCGAGAGCTGACACTGGCGAATAGTTGGAATGTTCAAGAGAGGCTTGAGAGCGTTAAGCGAAGCCTCGAACAGATATACGATGTTATCCTGAAAAGCTCTCTCTCACAGGTCTCGCTGGACCGGCTTTATCCGACTGAGGACTTCTTGGAAAACGACAAGATAGGGCTTGTTCTAAAGAAGACGGTTACCGAGGATTATGATGTGCCCATAATAACCGTGAGAGACGGTGAAGACTATTTTGTTCTTGACGGCCACCACCGTGC
>CAYGYI010000017.1:0-14783 GCA_964354055.1 uncultured Candidatus Bathyarchaeia archaeon
AGCCATGACTATAAAGGTCCGGCGATTATGGGCAAAAGCCCCAACAAGCATAACAAGTTGTGGGTGACGATTGAGAAGCTGCCTGAGGAGATCATTGAGGCTTTGAAGGCTGAGAAGATTTCGGAGATGCAGACGCGCGAGGAAAGACAGAAGGCGCTTAAGAGTTTCGGGTGGGAAACTGACGAAGCACGCAACGCGGTGGCCATTGAGGGCAACAACATGCTGGTGAACAAAATCAAGGGAAGACAGTACGTTGACGAGATCATGGATCACATCAAGTCGGGCTTCCGCGAGGCCGTAAACTCTTCGGTGCTTGCGAAGGAGCCTGCACACGGTTTGAAAGTGAACCTTGAGGACGTGACGGTTCACGAGGACCCGGTGCACCGTGGGCCTGCACAAATTCTGCCCATGACATGGCGTCCGATCTGGTGCGCGTTCCTGCTGAGCGACCCAAGGTTACTGGAGCCCCTGATAAGCCTCGAGTGCAAGGTGCCCAACGCCTTCGTGAGCAACATCATCGCAATCGTGCAGAAACGCCGGGGCAGGATCTTGGACATGACAAACGAGGAGGACATGATGATCGTCAAGGCGGAGATGCCTGTTTCCGAATCGTTCGGCATTGCAGAGGAGCTACGATCCTCAACTGAGGGCAGAGCGTTCTGGGCGACACAGTTCAGCCGCTGGGCACCTGTACCTGAGCAGTTGCAGGCTGAAGTTATCAAGCAGATACGCGAACGCAGAGGCTTAAACCCAGAGCCACCGAAGGCGCAAGAGTTCTTCGAAGACGCCTAAACAGCTTCCCCCTTTCCTTTTTTTCCATTCTTATCGCGAAATGTTAAATGTCGAGTTGTCAGAGTGTTTATGCTGTTTGGGTTTGGGTGCTGGTTGATTGTTTGATCTTGTGGCTGCCTTGGTAGCGGGGATTGTGGCGGGTTTTTTGCTGCGCGGCCGCTTGCGGGTGAACTTGAGCAAGATTGCCTTAGGCGTGGTTTTTGTTTTGGTGTTTGCGCTTGGCTTCAGTGTGGGATCAAACGGTGAGTTGTTGGGTGTTTTGCCGAGTGTGGGTTTGGATGCGACGGTGATTATGTTGTGTGCCGTGGGATTTAGCGTCTTGTTTGTGAAGCTGGCTGACAGGCTGGTGAAGCTGGGTTGATTCAGTACATTCTGCTTGCGTTGCTGTTGGGCGGCGTGGCAGGCTACCTGAACAGTAACTGGGCCACGCTAATAGAGAACAAGTGGATTTCAGACTACCTGTTCAACGGTTCGTTGCTTGTGTTGTTGTTTGTGATGGGTGCGGCGTTCAGCATGGACAGGGAGGCGGTGACTCGTATGCGGCGCGTGGGTGTTAGGATTCTTGTGGTGCCTTTCGCCGTAGCGTTGGGCAGCATTGTAGGCGGTTTGGTTGGTGGTTTGGTTTTGGGCATAAGTGTGGGTGGTGCGATGGCGGTGAGCGCTGGCTTCGGGTGGTATACGTTGGCTGGGCCTTTGCTTGGACAGTTGTTGGGTGCGCAGTGGGGTGCGTTAGGGTTTGTAGCGAATTTCATGAGGGAGTTGTTGACGATTTTTACGGTGCCTTGGACGTGCAGGTTTGGGAAGCGTGTGTCCGTGGCTTTCGGCGGTGCGACGAGTATGGACACTACGTTGGGGGTTATCGTGCGCTATTGCGGTGGGGAGGCGTTGATCACGTCGTTTTCAAGCGGGTTCATATTGAGCGTGCTGGCGCCGTTTGCGGTTATGGCTTTGGCATCGCTCGCGTGAAACACGTTATGGTGTGTATGTAGCGTTTATGCTGATGCCGCCCGTCGTGGTTTTGAGGTCGGCGTTGATGTTGCCTGCGGTTGGGTAGTTGGTTGACTGTATGAGCGAGTTGGTTCCTGTGAAGCCTTGTTTGTTGAGGCTTGTTCCGCCTATGGTGGTTTGGTATGTGATTTTTGCGGCGACATTGTTGGCGATGGTCAGTTTGAGCGTGATTCCGCCGGTGGTGGCTTGGGCGTTGAGGGTAACGTTTGCGGGTAGCGGTGTGGTTTGTGTGGCGTTTATGTTGACGCCTCCTGTGGTGGTTGTGGCTCTTATGTAGGTGTTGGATGGTGTTTTGAGGTTGTATGTTTCTAGGCTTATGCCTCCTGTGGTGGTTTCGAGGCGGGCGTCGCTTTTGAGGGTGACGTTCTGGCCGAGTTTGGCTTCTATTGAGCCTGTGGTGGTTTCGATGTTGAGTCGGTCGAAGACGAGTCCGGCTTTGCTGTTCATGGTGATCGTGCCCACAGTGGTTTTGATGTCGATGTTGAGACTCATGGATGGGTCAATGTACAGGTTGCAGACGACGTTGAGGCCGAATTGCCATGTCCAGACGGGGTTTCTGTGGATTTGCGAGGCCACATGAAGCGTGGTGCCAGCAACCGCGTAAGTGAACGTTACGTTGATTGGGATTTGTGCTGCGAAGATGCTAGTGGCTCCGGTGGCTGACACGTTGAGGACGACGAGACTGTCTGTGAGTTCCTGATAGTAAATGTTCACACTAGCCACATCCGCCGTGAAGTCGAGTCCCAGCGCGGCTACGCCTGCCTGCGCGGGCGCGGTTTTTGTCTGCTTGTATGCCACAGGATTTACTGGAAGGAACAGGATGGCTGCGGCTACTGCGGCGATGATGAGTAGGATTATGAGGGTTGAGGCGGGCCACATGAGGCGGGTTCGCCTCCGTACGAGCATAGGCCTCGACGCTGGCGTAACCGTGGCGCCTACGGGTGTTCCGCACACATGACAGAATTTAGCGTCTTCTTTCAGTTCAGCTCCGCACTTCTGACAGTAAGGCATGATTGTTCACGACCAGTGCTTTTGTGGTTTAGAGTATAAAAGGAGTGTTGTGCGCGTTGTCTAGGTTGTTGGTCTGTTTGAGTTTTTGCGGGTTGTTGTTGTGAAAAAACTATATGTGCAATGCGTTTAATGTGTGTTGGTGATTTAGGTTGAAAGTTGACCTATCTGAAGGGGGAAACACGCGAAAGCTTGAGGTTCCGAAAATGCAGACGTCCTATCAGAGTCTCAAAAAGTACGATTATACGCGCATGAACGAAAAACTGGAAATTAAGGGTTTTAGTGGGTCTCTTGAGCTGCTTCTGTGTCGAGCTCTTTGACCCGCGTCTCAATAAACTCTGCGATTTTGTCTTCGCTGTACTTCTTGGCATGCTTCTGTTTTTCCAGATGTATTCGAATTGTTTCCAGCAGATCATCGATCTTCACTGGCTTAATCACGTACGCATCTGCGCATCTGTTCACCGCTTCCATAGCATTCTGCAGCGACGGAAAGCCCGTCACAATAATCTTCACCATTCTCGGCGTCGTATCCTTCATCCGCGTCAAAAGCTCTGTTCCCTCCATGTCTGGCAACCGAATGTCAATCAAAGCCAAATTGTAGAAGCCGCCGTGAGTTTTCTCAATCGCCTCCCGTCCATTCTCAGCCGTATCCACCGTGTAACCCTTCTCCTCCAGAATCGTCGAAATAGCCTTCCTTATGCTCTCATCGTCGTCGACAATAAGGATCTTGGCACGTTCACCCATACCTTTTCACCCCCCTCAATTTTTTGCTCTATTGGAACAGTAACCGTAAACATGGTTCCCTTCGCAGGTTCAGATTCCACCGAAATTCTGCCACAATGCGCCTCCACAATGCGCTTACAAATAGCCAGACCAAATCCCATTCCCTTCGCCTTCGTCGTAAACAAAGGAGCGAAAATTTCATCCAACGTGTGCTGCGTCATTCCCAATCCGGTGTCAGCAAAAACAAATTCTGTGCAGTCTCCAACTATTTTGCTCTTAATCATCAGCTGCCCTCCCTTAGGCATGGCATCAAACGCGTTCTTCATAATATTCAGGAAAACTCGCTTTAGTTTCTCACAGTCTACACTTAGCTTCGGTATCCTCTGAACCTTATTCAGCACCGTTATGCCGTCGGGGACCTTAACCATCGACAACGTATCTCTGACAATCACTCTCGGAGTCGTCTCTGTCAAATCCAGATGAATTTCCCGCGAATAATCCAGCAGGTCATTCACAATCTTGTTCGAATACTCTATGTCCTTTTCGATGAGGTCAAGCATCTCTCTCTTCCTTTTGATATCTCCCCTCGAATTCAGTTTCATCTTCAAGAAGTACGTGGCACCTGCAATACCTGTCAAAGGGTTCCTCAAATCATGACCAACCATGGCGGCAACTTCACCCATAGCTGCCAGCCTCTCCGATTTTAGAAGCTGTTGCTCCATTCGCTTGCGTTCGGTGATATCGGTGGCCATTGCCACCAAGCCCACTGGAACGCCTGAAGCATCCTTGACAACACTCGCCGAGAGCTCAGCAGGAAACTCGCCACCATCCTTCCTAACTAACGTGTACTCAAAACTGCTCACTAACTCCTCCTTGAGTACCCTGTTCATGTCCTCGAAAGCTTTCTGGTGCTCCCTCTCCACGATCAAGTCAAAGGCATTCTTGCCAATCAATTCCGCTTTCGATGAGTATCCATGCAATTTCAACGTCTGCCCGTTGCATTCGGTAATCTTTCCTTCCAGATCAGCCACCGTTATGGCGCTCGGTGAAGCCGTTATTATGCTTCTAAGCTTCTCCTCGCTTTTCCGCAAATCCATTGTCCTCTCTTTCACTTTCTCCTCCAGACTCTTTGCGTACTCTTTGACCTGGTTCTTCGCTTTTTCCAGTTGCTCAAATAGCTGTGCATTGTCGATTGCCACTGCTGCTTGGTGAATGAATAACTCAAGTGGCGTCAGTGAATCTCTTGTGGGTCGCCTGCCGTCTACAGGGTCGTCGATGCTCAATATGCCCACGATGCGACCATCAGCCAAACGTAGTGGAGCATAAAGAAGATCCTGCGGATCCCAGTCCACCATGTCCTTCTGAGTCAGCCTGCTCGGTACAGTGCCCTTTGAAAACTTCTCTCGTACCCATGGGTCACTCCATGGAAGATGATAAAATTCGCCGACTCTGAACCGTTCGAAATCTGGACCGAATCGTTCATGCCACACGTGTCCGGGCATTCTGTGTTTCCAAAGGAAGGTTCTCTCTTTTTCTGTCAATCCTGCAGTCATCAGATCCTCTGGGCTTTCTAAATTCATTTTTTCGTCTCTGACAGCCCGAATAACCACTCTTCGCCAGCCAAGCTCTCGTATTGCTTCGGCGATTTTTTGAAGGCGTTGATGTAGACTCATGTAATGTATCATTTCAGCAGAATGCTTCATTAGCAAGGCAAGCTGGACTGAACGTTTCTCGTTTTCCTCCTGCTTGTTCAGGTTGCTGATTGCGGTTGCAGCATGCGAGGCTAGAATCTGCAGCAGTGTCATGTCTCTCTCGTCAAACGCGCCCAGTTTCTTGCTTTCAAGATTCAATACACCTAGAACCTTGTTCTCTGTCATCACTGGCACGGCGAGCTCAGACTGCACACCCGGGATTCCTTCAATGTAGTAACTGCATCTTTTCACGTCAGCCACGAGCACAGGTCTGCCAGTTCTTGCCACTTTGACCGTTACCCCTTTTCTTCCTTTCAGTGGCAGCTCTGACAATGGTAGTGGGTGTCCGCGTTGGCATACAGTTTTCAAATTTCCTTTTGTCACTCTGACGAAGGCAACGTTTTCGAAACCTAGCGTTTGCCCCAAAGCGTCCAAGGTCAGGTCGTAAACGCGTTGGAGACTTTGTGCTGCGTTGAGTTTTCCACCGTAGAAGTTGAGTGCGGAAAGCCTGTCTTCCAAATTTTTCCTTTCTGTAATGTCTGTAAGCGTTCCCTCGTAGTTGATTATTCTACCTTGCTTGTCACGTATAACGTTCGAGTTTTCCAAGGCAATTAGCTTTTGGCCATCCTTACGCTTCAAGATGAGTTCTGCGTTGCGTAGTTGGTTCTTCTCGTTTATCCTCCGCATCCAGCTTCTTCTGTCGACTGGATTCACGTAAAGATCGCGTGAAATATTCAGAGCTCGAAGCTCATCCAGCGAAGAGTAGCCCAGCATATGCATTAGCGCTGGATTGGCCGTGATGATTTTGCCGTCAGGAGTGCTTTGATAGAAACCGTCAGGCACGTTTTCGAAGAGCGTCCGGAACTTTGCCTCGGATGCCAGTAGTGCCTCCTCAGCCTTCTTTCGCTCCGTTATGTCGCGGATGATCGCAGTGAGGAAGCTTCCCGCAGTTGTTTTCCAAGTTGAGAACGACAGCTCCAGAGGAACTGCTTGGCCATTTTTCTTAAGCCCTACAAACTCGTAAGGCTTAAAGTTCTTTTCCTTTTCCCGACTTGTTGCAAGCTGTCTCATCACTTTCCCGTACTGAAATCTGAAACTCTCAGGAGCTATTATCGAGATAGATTTGCCAACTGCCTCATCGGGCGAGTAGCCGAAGATACTTTCGGCTGCCTTGTTCCAGAACGCTATCGTGCCTTGAGCGTTGGCTGTAATGATTGCGTCAGCGGCAGTGTCTGCTACGGTTCGGAAGCGTTCCTCATTACTTGTCAGCGCTTCTTGTGCACATTTGCGCTCTGTAACGTCTCTGACGATTCCGAATTCACCTATGATTTTTCCGTTTTCAACTTGTGGCTGGCTCATGAACTCGCCGACTATGTATTTGCCAGATTTCGTCAGAATTCGCAGTTCATAGAGCGGTTGGATCTTGCCTTCCACCGATTTTCGGAAAGTTTTCAGAGCAAGCGGAAGGTCATCTGGATGGATAAGCTTGGCAAACGATTTGCCAATCCATTTCTTGCATGGCCAACCAGTGATCTTTTCGAACGTCGCGTTCAGTGACTTGATCGTTCCATCTAGGCCAACGGTGTAGACGCCTTCTGGCAGCGTTTCAACAAGTTTGCGGTAACGCTCTTCGCTTTCGCGCAGTTTCTGTTCAGCGTCTCTTTGCTCGGTGATGTCGCGGGCGATGCCAAGAACGGCAACGGGTTTGCCTTCGCTCATGCAAGGCATGATGGTGATTTCAATCAAAAGTGTTTGGCCTGTGGTCCTTCTGAATTTGAACTCAAGTCTTGCTGTTTTGCCTTTCATCACAGTTTGGAAACTGCGCTGCGCTTTTGGCAACATGGCAGGTGAGATGATGCTTCTGAAGGAGCGTCCGATGAAGTATTTGTAGTTTGGCTTGGTCATTTTCTCTGCTTGCTCGTTGAGGGCAACGATTTTGCCTTTGGCGTTGAGTATGAAGATGGCATCGCCGGCGTTTTTGAAGAGAAATTCGAAGGCCTCAGCCAGCGAGGTGTTTTTTGAAAGTGTTTCGCCGAGCTTCATGCTTCGACGTGTGTGCATTGGCTCATCTCCACTTCTACGTTCTCAGATCTTTCCTTTTCGGCGAGACCTTGTCTTGCCGAGGCCACGTACTCGGTCAGCGTCAAATCCTTTGACACATGCCATTTTGAACATTGTTCAACCTTCTCGTTGAGCCTTGTCAAGATCAGTGTCTCGATAAAATTGGCTCCTAGCCCGAAGATCTTCTCAAGTGCGTCTACAAAAGCCGCCACATTGTTCGGGATTTCCTGCTTCGTTATGTTGAAGCTTTTCTCTAGGTGAAAGTAAATTGCCTGTTTTGGGGATTCGCCCAATGAGGACAGGCTCTCATCTATTGCTTCAAGCAGGAATCGTTCGAAATTGCGGTCGGATATGGTTATTCCTCGGGAGACTGACGGTTTCCAGAGTCTAGGGGATTCTATATGAGGAATGTATAAAGCGGTTATGAACTGCTGATTCGGATTACGAATTGGAATTGCGGAGTGACAGGAAAAGGTATTTTCTCCAGTGAATATCTGATGCCTTAGCGCTGACCGAGGCGCGCTGTGAAACTGTATTTGTAATAAGGTTTTTTGATTCATAAGTGTTTTAATATTTTGGAATGAGCTATTTCGATCGTAGGGCGAAATGTATGAATGAGCAAATCCTTCAGATTTGTAAAGAATTGGTTGATGACGCGAAAATGAGTTCGGCTGATCTGGTTTTCAAGGAGACTTGTCTTGAGATTTTGTCAAGGGCACACAACATACTGACAGAGAGACAGTTCAAGCAGCTTGCGACCTATACCGCAGAGAGACTGAAAGAGCGTATTCCGTTCGAGCTTCAAGAGGAGCTAATGGCACGGAGATAGCAACAGCATTCTGAACCCACATGCACGAACAGGCAGTCTTGTTTAGACCTAGCTGGCAATTTGCCTGATCTAGCCGAGTTTGTAGCCTATTTTGCGCAGAAACTCTTTCCTGTCTTTGATGTCTGCATCATTTTCTATGCCTTTGCTCTTTAGGCCGTCAACGACGCCTATGATTCCTCTGCCTTGAGCCGTTTCGGCGACTACTATTTCAAGCGGGTTTGCTGTGGCAGCGTAGACGGCGCATACTTCAGGAACGTGCTTTATTTTGTCTAGGACGTTTATTGGATAGGCATTTTTCAGGAGGATTATGAAGCTGTGGCCACAGGCGATTTCAAAGGCTTTCTCGGCGGCCAGCTTCCTCAGTTCTTCGTCGTTTCCCTCATGCCTCACCAGACAAGGGCCTGAGCTTTCACAGAAGCCTACACCAAACTTCACGTTTGGCGCCGCATTGACAACAGCTTCATACAAGTCTTCAACCGTTTTTATGAAGTGCGCCATGCCGAAAACAACATTACAGTCTTTCGGCGGTTCGATTTTGACGGTTTTGAATTCAAGCACGGTTAAGCCCTTTTTAGTGTAGGTGCGACTTTGTTTTTAAGGTTTGGTGGCTTTGGTTTTCTGTTTGGCGACTTTCAGGGCGAACAGTATTGTGCCTGTGGCGACGATTATGGCTGAGGCGTAGAATGTATTTACGTAGGCTGTGTATGCGGAAAGGCCACTTTGAGTCTGGAGATCTGCGAGTGGCCCGCCAACAAGAAGACCTGCGGGACCCCAACTCAAAGCCATGACCGTGTTGTATCTGCCGAAAAGCCTTCCTCTCCTGTCTTCCGGAATCAGGTCTGCGGCAAAGGCAAAGCCCACAGTTTGAATTGCCCAAAAGGAGACGCCGTTCAATCCGTAGATTAATGCCATGGCCAGAATGTTAGTGGCTAATCCGTAGGCAAGTGGTGTCACGACCGCTAGACCAAGTCCAAGAGAGAGAACCTTGATTCTTCCGATGTTGTCGGCAAGCCAGCCACACGAGAGACTGGTGACCATTCCGCCAACAGTCCAGGCCGTAAGTATGAAACCTTCCTCAGGGTCACTAACGTTCAACCCGCCTATCGTGGTAGGCAATTTGAGGAAAAGGAGAAAGACTTGGCTTATGCAAGCTGCGCCGATTATTATCACAATTAACGATACGAGGAACCAGTTGTAGGTCTGGCGGTCGTCGGAAGGGTGTGGCTTTTCTTCGTGGATCCTATTTGACGCGTCCTCAGCCTTCGAACTGGGTTTTCGTATTGATCTGGATGTTGCCCACATTATTGCAGTGCTTGTTAGGAGCATTGCAATGACTACGTAGAAGATTGTTCCTTGGCGGAAGCCTTCACCACCATTGTATAGAACGCCAGCAAAGTTTATGCCTATCATTCGCCCCAATGAGGCGACGAAGTTGAGGGAGCCTACCATCGATCCTCTTGTCTTGGTTGTGGTGACGTTTGTAAGAAGTGCCGCCCAGCCGACATCTGACATAGACCAGAAAAATTCGAGAAACGAAAGGCCAAGGATCAGGGATAGCCCAGCGTTGAAATCTGCTTGTGCGTCTATAAGAGATCTGTGAATTAAGAAGACTGCGAAGTACGTGGCTGCGGCGATTGCTTCACCTGCGATTACAAGTTTGGCGCTGAGTTTGTAGCGGTCGCATATTCTTCCCCAAAGCAGGTTTTGGCCCAGCGCGGAGGCGAACATATTGAGTGTTCCGAGCAGCGCGGTGGAGGTAACGGTCTTCATAAGGCCGAAGATGTAGTTTATCATGAAAGTGTAGAATACGCCTCTTCGGACAAAGGATAGGAATTGGAACAACCCTAGGTTGAGGAAAATGCCTTTGCGCACTGAAGGCTTCGGATTCTGCACCTCTATCCTTCCTCTTTAAGAAGCAGTCCAGAAGTGTTTGTTGCTCTAAAGCGTTTTCATTGACTCTTGCCTTTGAGCAGAAGCCAGTTTTTGCTTTCCTTGAACCTGACTAGTGCATAGTCACCTTTCAGTTTCTGTCCGTGCAGCGTGAATAAGAGTTTGTCTTTGTTTCTGCTTTTGAGCACGTACACTCCCTTGTCCCATATTTCGACCGTTCCTGCACCATATTTGCCTTCGGGTATGGTTCCTTCAAAGTCTATGTAGCTTATCTCGTGATCTCCGACTTCTATGGCTAGTCTTTTGATGCCTGCTTCTGTTTGCGGTTCTTTTGGCACGGCCCAGCTTTTTAGTACGCCATCGAGTTCGAGCCTGAAGTCGTAGTGCAGACGGCTTGCGTTGTGCTTTTGAACCACAAATCTTCCGGTTGAGTTAGTTGACATGACTTTTCAGTTATGGAGATGGTTGGCGTGAGGTAAAAGGTTTAGGTTTGAGACGGTTGCGGCTTAGTTTTTACGGTCGGGTCAGATTTATAAGTGCAGTTCACATAGGATAGGGCAGTGCAAGAGGATGCTTTTGCACGTTAAGCGTAAAAGGAGTTGAGTAGCAAGATGGGAGATAGAGAGATGCATAAGGCAGTTTGCGCTGAGTGCGGGAAGGAATGTGAAGTGCCATTCAAACCTGACGCAAGCAGACCAGTTTACTGCCGAGAATGCTGGCAAAAGAAGAGACCCGCAAGAAGATATTAGAAAAAGCTGACAAACTTTCACAGAAACCCTTTTTCAACCTTTCTTCTATTTACGGTTGGAGATGTTTATCTAGTCGCTTGTGACGTCTAACCTTGTGCTCGGAGAGAGTTTTTGCTTCATAAATATGTATCAAACCTAACCCTGAACTCAGGGTTGACGAACGACTCTGGAATCCAAGCTTTTCAACAGCCAGCTCCGATTTAACACTATTCACGAGTCTTTCCTTTTCATTTCCGCTAGGTATTTCGCCACTCCTGAAAAGGTCATGGGGATAGAAGTGTTTTTTATCGAGCAAGTTCACTAGGAAGCTCTTGGTTTGGTCCATATTGACTAGCGGATGTTGCTTCATCATTGATATAAATTCGGCATAACAACATCGGAAAGATTGAAGCTATAGAAGTAATGGCGGGGAAAGAATATCTTTTACCTAAGCAAATATACTTGCTAGGGAAGAAGATGTCAGCACGAATGTTTCTGTTGGTGGCTTTAATGCTATCCGTTATCATATTCGCGCCTCGGGCTCTTGGTGTAGGCTACACAAATATGACAGTTCAGCAAGCCAAGAACTTGATAGAGACCAAACTTTGCCTGGTAGTTCTGGATGTAAGAATGCAGAGCGAGTACGATTCAGGCCACATCAGAAATGCAATGCTCATTCCAGTAACGGAACTTGAAGGAAGACTAAACGAGCTAAACAAAACTGACGAGATTCTTGTCTACTGCAGAACAGGCGGAAGAAGCACCGCTGCAAGCGTGATATTGTCCGACAACGGCTTTCTGCATGTCTACAACATGCTTGGAGGAATAACTGAATGGGCAGCTCAAGGATACCCGGTCTACGTCAAGTACAGCTCGATTCAACAAGTTGTGAATAATGCGAGCGAAGGAAACACAATATACGTTTCTTCAGGAACCTACAATGAACGGCTCCTTGTGAACAAGAGCTTAAAACTCGTTGGAGAAAACAGGGACAACACAATCCTAAACTCGACAGACATTGATCCACAGATTATTATTCAAGCGGACAACGCGGAAATCAACGAGTTCACTCTTCGAGGATTGTCCTTCCAAAATGTTCGCGTCGACTCGCGCACAAACGTAACCATCACTGACAATAAAATCCTGTTCAACGCCCTCGGAATCTACGCGATCAATGCAGACAATAATACCATAAGCTCCAACATCATGGAAGGAACAGGACTGGACAACATCGGAATCATGATCGAAGGATCGCGTGGCTGTCTCATCGAGAACAACAGAATTTCACACGCAATATACGATGGCATTAGAATCCACAACTCAAACAACAATCTTGTCTACGGCAACGTTCTGAACGAAAACGACTATGGCATATACCTTTATGGATCAACCAACAACACTCTCTCAAACAATTCGATTCCAGACAACAGCGTTGGCATCGCAGTTGAAGCCAACAGCGGCAGCAACAGGATTTCGGGCAACACCTTTTCTAACAACTTTGCAGCAATACGCATTTCCTCGAATCATAACATCATCCTTCACAACAACTTCACCAACAACACGAACATGGTCTCAGGGTCGATTAGCTACTGGGACAATGGTTGTGAAGGCAACTATTGGAGTGATTACCACGGCACTGATTCTGATCGCGATGGAGTAGGCGACACGCCCTACATCATTGACAGCAACAACACAGATCATTATCCGCTGATGAATCCATACTGGATTCTAGCAGACGTCAACCATGATCTCAGAGTGAGCATCTATGACGTAGTAAAAATCACTGGTGCCTACGGCACAACTCCATCAGATCCATATTGGAATCCTCACGCAGATATCGCACAACCATATGGAAGAATAGACATTTCAGACGTAGTTCTATGCACCTCTCATTATGGAGCGAAATATCCGTAGTCAAACTTGAAAGTTGTTGAGCCACTAGTAAGCAGGTGGAACATTGTGGTAGCCAATGTCGGCCAGGAATATTGCGAACAAAACCTTCAAATGCTCGCCTGTCAACCAAAATAAACGAGAGACCATCTTGGGCTGGTGGTTCAGTCTGGTATGAATGCCTGACTTGCACTCAGGAGGCCGGGGGTTCAAATCCCCCCCAGTCCACCATCACCTTCTCAGAAACGAAAAGCGGTCTAAAATGCCGCAAGCGCTTATATGTTGCAAGAGATGAATTCGTTGTATCTGCACACAGTGTCGGGGTGATTGTTTGCCTCATTGGCTATGCAGGATGGGCATGCACAAGTGGAGAAACTATGGAGACGAGGTTCCTATAGTCTGGGCTGAATCTGGCCTTATCCCTGGAACCAAGAAAGAAATCAGAAAACACGTTCTCTGCGAAAGAGAATGCCTGAGATGTGGGATCAAAGAGAAAAGAAAATTCATCGAAAGCATTGAAGGAACTCAGTCCGCCGGCGGCTGGGAGAGAATCACAGAGGGCAAGACCAGCTCTTAGATTGAATGCTCGACCAGTATTTTCAACCCGATGCCTATCAGTACAAGGCCGCCAGCAACCTCGATCTTGTTCTCAAAGAAATGTCCCAGCTTATTGCCCACGGAGGCTCCGATAAACGACAATGAAAATGTTACCACTCCAATTACGATTATCGGTGTTGCGATGGCAATTCTGAGGAAGGCGAAACTCAGCCCTACTGCTAAGGCGTCGATACTCGTCGCAACTGACAGGAGCAGTAGGGTGTAGATGTTCAGTGGATTGTTGTGTCTTGTATCTGGCTCCAATCGAAGTGCCTCATAGATCATCTTACAGCCTATGAAACACAGGAGGCCAAAGGCAATCCAATGATCAACACCAGAGATAAAGCCGGACAACGTGAGTCCAGCTAACCATCCAACCACAGGCATAATTGCTTGAAACAACCCAAAAAACGCCGCAATCTTCAAGGCATGACCAATTCTCAGATTCTTCGCTGCCACGCCGCTGGCGATCGACACTGCAAAAGCATCCATCGCTAACCCGAACGCAATTACAGTCACAGTGGCAAAGTCCATACGCAGTCTTGCACCGCCAGACAGGCTCATGAGAAATCGCTAGGGCTGTTTATAAGATTTCTTTCGCTACGAACTGGGTCTTGGTGGCTACTCCTTCAACTTGGTCATCGCATACAGAATCAGGAAGGGTATGGCGCTGACAGACACTATGAACGTGTAAGCCGGGTTCAGTGTGTACAGGTAGCCTGCTAGGTACGGTGCTATGAAAGCTGCCGCCAAACCGAACGTCTGTGGAACAGACAGCCAAAGGCCGCGCCGGTTCTCCGGTGCTATGGAGCCGATGAATGAGCTGATTATGGTTCCGGTGACGTTGGAGCCTCCGAAGAAGAAAGCCACAAGCATCAGAATCGCCACGTAGCGAATGAGAAACAGAGGTATCATGGACAACACGAAAAGTGACAAGCATAAGCTGACCACACTTCTTTTCCGCCACTTATCGCCCAAATGACCCATTGCAATTCCCATGAAAGTCATGCCTGCAAACCCGACTGACCCAAACAAGCCCACGAGAAACTCGTTCAAACCGACCTCCACAGACAAAAACGTCGGCACAAAAGTCCTGCCAACACCCATAAAAAACGAAATCAAACCAAAGCAAACTGACCAAAGAAGCAATCTATGCCCAACTGGTTTTCCACCGCTAGGCTGACTCGACTTCTCTGGCTTTTTGTGATTCTTCTCTAGTGGATGCTGGCTATGGAGGAAGAAGAAAACAGCCGTGGCTACTGCGGTGAGAATGCAGGCTATGCGGAGAACCCAGCGCATCTCAATTACTGTGGCCAGATACCCTCCCACAGTCGGAGCGAAAATGTAGCTGAAGGAATAACATGACCACACAAACGAAAGAACAGACGCCATTTTCTTCCGATCCTTAATTGACGTAATAATATACGCGTTCATCGCTGGCACGCCGATCATTGATACGCCCCAGCAGATCGCGCCGGGAATGAGTTGCTGCCAGTTCGAGGCAAACGAGTAAATGAGAGGCGCCAGAACCCACGGCGTCCACGACGCTAACAAGATCTTCTTGCG
>CAYGYI010000018.1:0-14516 GCA_964354055.1 uncultured Candidatus Bathyarchaeia archaeon
ATTTCTGCTATTCTCAACAGCATTCATCTGCCTAAACACATTCCCTATAAATGCAACAAGCGTTGGCAACAGCAACGCAATCTGGCACTTTGACGAAGGAACTGGAACCACCGCTTATGACAGCAGCGGGAACGCCAACCATGGAACGGTTTATGGAGCTCTATGGGTTGATGGGAAGGTAAACAAAGCACTAGACTTCAACGGAAACAGCAGCTACGTAGAAATTCCTGATTCCGGTTCGCTGGACGTGAGTGGCAAGCTAACCATAGAAGCTTGGATCTATACACGCTCGCTAGCTAACAGGCAAGTGATCTTGTGCAAGTACAACCACACGACTCTGGACAGCGCGTACTATCTGGGAATTGGCGGGACACTTGGTTCCGTCACTTATCTAAACAAGGTGTATTTTGCTCTTTCATACAACGGAAACAACTATTACGCAATGGTTTCGAACACGAACATCACTACAAACGTATGGACACACGTTGCCGCCACGACAAACGGTACTCACATGAGCATATACATCAACGGAGTAAGAGACAAAATCCGCACTTACCCGCCTGGCGTGATATTCTCAACAGGAAACGCTAAGCCCAGAATCGGCTGCTACCTGCCCGAATTCGGTTATCCGCGATTCTTCAACGGTCTGATCGACGAAGTCAGAGTTGCAGAAGGCACAATCTGGACGGTTGACGACGACAAAGCGCAGTGCCCGAACGCGGACTTCACCAAGATTCAAGACGCAGTCAATGCTGCAAGCGCAAGCGACACGATAATAGTGCACACTGGAACATATCCCGAAAACGTCAACATACCGAAGTCCCTAACCATAAGGTCTATGTCACGCCCAATAATCAATGGCAATCAAGCTGGGGCATGCATTACGATTGCAGCTAACTACGTAACGGTAGACGGGTTTGAGCTGAGAAATGGCACCTACGGCATCGCTTCCTACGGTACTGACAACTCAGTTGTCTCGAATAACCTGATTCACGACATTTTCAACGTTCCAAGCTACGCAGGGTGTGGTATAATGCTCTGGTCGGACAGCGCCGACTTCGACAACAACACTATTAGCAACAATGAAATCTACGATTGCGACCGCCAAGGAATCTACATCGGAGGCACGACCTCGAGCTATATCTCAGAGGGAAACATGATCCTAGCAAACAAAATCCATAACAACGGCCGCTACACTTACCCGAATGACCCAGACGCATCCGCATACGGGGTTCAACTATCCTTTGCTGACAGAAACACGATTTCCGGCAATGAAATCTATGGCCACGATGACTGGTTCCCGTATCCTGCATATCCAACCTACGACTTCGCTCAAGGCATATACCTGTATGATTCCAACGGCAATCTGGTAACCAGCAACTACTTGCACGACAACAACTACGGCGTTGGCATATGGTGCCCTGATCGTGCTGGAGCAACCAATGTGGTCAACTACGACAACATAGCCGGCAACACAGGTTATGCTGTGCGGGCAATAGGTGCGCTGCCTACGTTAGATGCACGCTTCAACTGGTGGGGTAATGCGACGGGCCCAACACATGCGTCAAACACGGGAGGAACAGGAGACAAGATTACAGGCAAAATTCACTACAGCCCATGGTTAGGAGCAACCTTCGCCACTGTTCCCAGGACCTATCATGTAAACCTTAATGGTACGATTCAAGAGGCAATAAATGAGGCAAACTCTGGCGATACGATTCTCATCCATGACGGAACCTACAATGAAGCATTGTACGTCAAAAAGAGTCTGACCATAAAAGCAGCCAGCAACCCAGTTATCAGAGGAGGGCAACTGCGTACAACGAACTATGGAAACAGACAAGCCACGATTTTCGTAGAAGATGCCAGCAACGTCGTACTACAGAATCTGGACATTGAAGGACAAGGACTAGGAGTCCCTGCAGGAACCAAGAGCTACGCAATAATATTCGAAAACTCGGGAGGAACCGTGGAAGGTTGCACAGTGTCGCCAAACACGGCAGGAGATATGTACAGTGCTGCAATAGCTGCATGGGACAACTCTCACTTGACAATCAAGACGTGTTTGATCAAGAACTTCGGAAGAATCGGAGTATATTCCAACAACGCAACGCTGGACATCGAAGGCAACACAATCATTGGACAAGTATACAACCAGGAGGATCTAGTCGTCTATGGAATCGAAATTGAAGACTATTCGGGACCGTCTGTCGCCAATATCGACCAAAACATAATTTACGACTGCAACAACACACACCCAAGTCCGTTCTGGTCTTCGGCTGCCATAATTGTAGACACTTGGAGAGAATGGGCTGACTACTACAACCTAAAGTTGTTACCCTCCAAAGTCTCTATAACAATGAATGAGATCTACAACAACTACGAGTCATTAGAGATAGTCGCGAACGAGTTTTCATATGCGCACAACAACACATTCTACAACAACATATACGGTATGTGGTCGGCTCCAGAGAACTGGACGACAAACCCAACCTATTATGTCTTTGACGCCCGCGAAAACTGGTGGGGCGACGACACAGGTCCAAACCACAATTCCTCATGGATGTACATGGGTAACCCCTATGGCCCTCACCTTGGAGGTGGCGATCCAGTCAGTGACTATGTTCTGTACGACCCATGGTTGCCAATAGAGACCACAAAATACGTTCATGACGTTGCCGTTTCTCAATTGACAGCAACACCAAGCATGACTGAGATCGGACAAACCGTGCACATCTCCGTTACGGCGAAAAACTACGGAAACGCCACTGAGACCTTCGATTTGACCACTACTTACGGCACTTATTCAATCACGGAGACATTAACTGATCTTCCACCTGGAAATACAACAACCTTCACCTACAACTGGGACACGACAGGCGAAACAAAATGCTTCCACCCGATAACCGCATTGGCAACACCAGTCGCTGGAGAAACCTACACATACAACAACTTTAGAAGCACAAGTGTAAGCTTGGTAGAGCTAATACCTTCGCCCGCAACAGTCAAAGTGGAACCCAACCCAACCAAAGGCCTTCGAAACGTAAAAACCAACGTCACAATCAGCGATTTAGACGCGTATTGGGATATGGCTGGATTCGACATAAGACTCAACTACAACACCACAATGCTTGATGTGACAAACGTTGAACTCGGAGCCTTCGCGAAAAACTTCAACCTTACATTCGAAGTGATCAAGGAAATCAACGACGCAGAAGGTTACATACACCTCGTATACATGTGGGACTTTGCGCACCTGACACCAGAACAGAGACCAACGCCCTATGGTGACGGCACGCTGTTCACGATAAGCTTCTTCGTAGTCAACGAGGGGCAAGACAATCTTGCACTTGACAACCCAGTACTGGCAGCGTTTCCAAATACCGCGAAATGGTGCACAGACTCTTCAGTACCCATAGGATGCATCGCTGAAAACGCAGTCATCAAGACAAAGCTGCCTATACCTGAAGACGTCAACGCAGACTCGAGAGTCGACATACTTGACGTAGTACTGGCAGCGGCGTCGTATGGGTCGCGCGTTGGGGAACCTAACTGGAATCCATATGCAGACTTGAACCACGACGGAGTCATCTCGATACTGGACTTGGTCAAGATAACCCGAATATACGGGTTCGAATATGACCCATAAACACCTGCAATAATTCATCCTCCTTCTTTTTTCTTTGGTTTACACGCCTAGCGCGCGCGTGACACCGTCGACGGCCTTGACTTTTCTGCGGAATACTTTCTTCAGATCTTTCGTCTCAATAATCGACTTCATTTACTCTTCGGCCTCAGTCAAACCTTCCGTGGCGCTCTCAACTTTCTGGGCATATGAGGATTCATCTTGCCGCTTATGGTATCGACCTCGATACTGGTCACTCTCTTAGGTATTACCTCAATACACGCAGCGCTTACAATTCCCTGAAGCATGGAAAATGGCGAGACTAATGGCAAACCTAGCTGTTAGATGCCTAAAGAAAAGGAGGGAGGAGAAAGGGGTGAGCGTTATCTGTTGACTACTATAGATTTGTCACGTCTTGACACGACTATCTGTTGCGGGCTCCTGATAATGGCCTTATTGTCTCCGCATACGTAGACCATCTCGTGGGATTTGTAGACGATTCTAGTGCCCTTCGCTAAGAGAAGATCCTTCTTGCCATCTTCATTCACGAAGGCAAACACCAAGCCGAGAGGTCTGACGCTGCAGCAGCATCCGATCCCTCTTTCCGTCCTCAGGAACCTTCTGAACACATGACCTAAAGTCTCAACGAACTGTCTGGCTTCACTGTATCCTTTCTTGGAGCAGGTCTCTGTGTCTGCAGGCGCCAAGTGATCCGCGATCTGCTCTGGGTTTCCAAGCATCAGCAGAGGTTTGTTGAGTTCCTTCTCAATAGGTTTGCCAGCCGCACCTTGTTCTGTCTCAACGATGGCGTCCAGAATCATCTTTCCCTCGCCATGGAAAGCATAGCCCACCGTCTCGTTGTCTGACTTCACCGCAACTGCTAAAGTGTCTTTAGACACCTTCACGAGCCCTTTGTCAGACTGCCACAGTGTCAACTCCTCAGTTGTCTTCGAAACAGCGTCGTCCAACGTGTACTCGTGCCAGATCATGGTGTGTCCCTCTGTTCCAGAAACTTGGCTACTTGCGTGGCCATCTTGTAGGCTGTTCTGCCGGGGATCGTGATGAGGTAGCGGCCTCTAACTTTTTCCTGAACCACAAGGCCTGCGTCCACTAGAATGTTGAGGTGACTTGAAAGCGTACTCGTCGTGATGTCGGGCAGCTTTTCTTGCAGCTCGTTGATGTATCTTCCGCCTGCCATGAGTTCGTCAAGTACTTTGAGCCTGTGCTCATGGCTCATGGCGTTCATCGCTTCCGCAGTTTTGGTGAAATCAGGTTTGTATCCTTGGTCGTCTCGAATTGGTGGTGGCCCTCTCAGTATTCTGACGCCTCTGGGACCTATGAAAATCGATCTGTCGAGTTCGCCATGTACGCCTTCAGCGACTCCCTGCATGACTTCATCGATATACTCGCGCATAGGGTTTTGGATGTCAATGTACAGTCCCCGTGGCTTCCTTTCGCCTTCTGTTAGACCTTTAAGCTGGTCTCTTAGGCCCGCAATCTCTTCTTTCATTCTCTTCATTTCTTCCTTGAGTTCATCTGACATTCGGTTTTCACAACCTCAGGTTTCACATACATAGTTTTACATTCGATAATTACCAAATAGAAAACGCTTCTTTTAAGCTTTACCATATGCATTGATACCCTCAGAAGATGCTCTCTCAGCGCCGAATCAAAGTATTCTAGACGGTAGCTGCATAATTCGTGCTTTCCAGAATGTTTTCCCACATACGAAATTCAACCGAAGGCCTGACGCAAAGACCGAGCATGCGCTGGGAAGCTTCTAAATAGCTGAGCCCTCAAAGTGAGTGTGTTCCAAGGTGACCGTGTTGAAGCTTCTGCTTGACGAGATGTACGCCGGACTGAAGGAGTATTTTGAGACTCTGGGTTGGAGTGTGCTGTCAGCTCAGGATGCAGGGTTGAAGGGCGCGAAAGACAGGGAAGTCGTAGATTACGCCAAAAGCCACGGCTTTCTGCTCGTTACTCAGGACCAGAAGCCTGCCGATCTTGCAGAACTCAGCGGCGTAAAGTATGTACTGATTTCGAACGCTATGATTGCGAAAATAGCTGATGCCGCAATAAGAGAGAAATATCCAAACGTCGTAAGGTAATAGTGGTGGTCTTGATGTCGACTGTTGAGGTTACGGTTGTTAGCCAGAAGGGTAAATGTGCATTTAGGCACAAGGTGGGCGACAAGATCGTTTTCGACGGCAAATCTGTGAAGGGCGACGTGTGCTACAGTGCCTTGATGGTTTTGCTTCCCAAGGTCTACGCCGTGCGTTATGGTGCCCAGTTTCCTTGGGCAAAGGACAAGGATGTAATCTGCAATGCTTGTCCAGACTATAAGAATCCAGTCGTTTTTGAAATAAGGCGAATCAAGAAATAGCTTCTGTCAAAATTCGAAACCAACAATGTTCCTTGAATGCTAATCCAGCATCGGGCATTCGCTTGTTGATGCTGGCTTATTGTCTGTTTCATTGTCTACCTGTGGTTCTGGCTGTGTTTAGTTTCCCTCACGATTTTTCATTCATAACCCTTAATGCCTTCGGAATCGGATAAAAAAGGTAAAGGCAGGGCAATTGTATGACGAAGGAACTCTCTAAAGAGAATGCGCAGCAAATTGCCGTCGAATTCATGAGGCAGAGGAAAAATACGGCGAAGATTGATGTTGCCACAATCGAGCAGGATCACGAAGATTGGGTGATCAGGGGGACGTGTCCGATTAACATGGAAGGACACCCATGGGCTGAGAAGTTCGAAGTGGTCATCGACACGAAAGGAAAGATAAAGCGTACAGACTCTTCGCTGCTTTGATAGTTGCCATCATTTCTCGGTTTCTAGATTTCCGTCTTTGATAATGTACGTCCTGTTTGCCACATTGACCACTTTTTCGTCATGTGTCGCCACGATCACGGTGGTTTTTTCTTTTTTGTTGGCCTCGAAGAGCAGAGAGACTATTTCCTTGGCGGTTTTTGAGTCAAGCTCGCCCGTTGGCTCGTCTGCGATTATGACCTCAGGGTGGTTTGCTAGGGCTCTTGCTATGGCCACGCGTTGCATCTCGCCCATGCTCAGCTCTTTTGGTCTGTGCTTAACTCGACCAGTCAGGCCGACGATTTCGAGAAGCTTTAATGCTCTTTCCCTCTGGATTCTCTGAGGCGTACCGGCCAAGGCCATAGGCAGCTCCACGTTCTCCAAGGCGCTGAGCGTCGGCATCAAATTGAAAGTTTGAAAAACGAAGCCCATTCGCATGAGTCGTATTCTCCTGCGCTCGCTTGCTGACAGTAAAGAGGCATCTGCGTCGTCGATCAACACTCTGCCCTGTGTGGGGGTGTCGTTGAGTCCTATGAGGTTGAGGAGAGTGGATTTGCCAGAACCTGAGGGTCCGACTATCGCCACGAATGTGGCTTCGTCAACTTCAAGGCTGACCTTATTCACTGCTGCGATCTGCGATGGACCTATGCGATATGTCTTCGTCAAATCCGTTGTTTTGATTCTCATTAGTATTCGGCCCTCAGCACCTCAGACACGCGCATCCTCATGGCATTTAGAGCTGGAAGAATTCCGCCTGCGCAGCAAACGGCGATTGCGGCCAATAGAATTTCTGCAATGTAGAGGGGTGGCACTATTTCGAAGAGGCTGGGAAAGAACAAGGTGATAGGGATATTCGTGTACAGACTCGCCATAGCCAAAGAGGCTAGGGAGCCGAAGCATATTCCTAGAAGGCCTCCCAGCACGCCGATCAGCGTTGATTCCAAGATGACTATGCGGAACACGTAGTTTAGCGGTGCGCCCATTGCGTCAAGAGTGGCGAAGTCTCTGCGTCTCTCGGAAACGCTCATCGCCGAGACTGCCATCACTTGGATCAAGCTCATAATCAGGACCACGCTCTGCACGCCTACATCCCAAGCCTCGATCTGTGCAAGAACTGGCTGAACCATGTCATTCCTCTCATCCTCTGTTAGGGCTTGAACATAATCCATTTTTGCTTCAATCGTCTCAGTCAGGTTCTTCTGCATTATCCCCTGAGCTGGCTTCACGGCAATAATGTTAACGCTTCCAGGATAGTTGTAGACTCTTTGTGCCAGTTTGAGAGGCATTAGAACACAGCGGTTGAGCATTGCTAGTTTGGTTTCTAAGATGCCTGCAACCGTGAGTCTGTGGCCGTTGAAAAGCACGGTAGAGCCAACAGTCCAGTTGTACTGGTCGGCCAGAGAAGCACCCACCACAACTTCGCTGCCTGATTCGTTTGTTGGAAAATGCCCGCTACTTCCTCTCAGCGGCGTCGGGCCTATAACTGTCTTCCAGTCTTCCACGGGGATTCCTATAGTGAAGTTGACTGGCACCGTTTGTATGATTCCTGTGAGTGACATAGGCGTCACGAACAGCACTGGCACGGTTTTGTCAACTCCTGTGATGTTCTGTATCTTTCTGTCTGTGTAGTTTTGTGGAAGCATGCTGCCGCCGATCGGGATGGCCTGGATCACTATGGCCTTGTCGCTTGTGACCATGATTTGACCGCTGAAAAGCACGTTCATCTCCTTAATCACTGTCGTATACCTCATTGTCGTGGCGCCCACCGCAATCACAAACGCCGTGGCAAGCGCAACGCCAATGATGCTCAGTCCTGTTCTCACCTTTCTACGGAACAAGTTGCGATAGCAGAACGTTACTAACCTCGTACAGGACCCCTGACGGCTAATTTCGGAATGAAAGTTATATAAACATTCACCGAACAAACTGATTTCCAGCTTTCACATAAGGTGATCAAGATGACCTTTAGAAACAGAATAGTAACTCTATTGGCAGTTTGTTTGCTGCTGATTTCAACCTTTGCGTTGATTGCTGGCAACTTCACTACGAAGGCCCAATCTCCATCAAGCCTCACGGGGAACGTTGCCGACAGTGGCAAGGATACAGATGGCGATGGAAAATTCAACTACCTTGAGGTGGCCGTTGAGGTTAATTTCACTGAAGCCGGCACCTACAGAATCGAGATACCTGAAGTGGCTAGCGTGTATAACTCGACAATTTCCTTCAAGGCCTACAATGAAACCGAAATTCACAGCCCAGTCGTGGCTTGGCTGAATCTGTCCTTCTACGGACCAGTGTTCCGCGGTTCGCACTTCAGTCCTGCAAGTCTGCCTACGATTAGCCTCTCAGTCTGGAAGGGCAACGATCAACAGGCCTTTATAGGCAAGATTAGTGACGTGTCTTTGTCCAGAATCTACAACTACAGCGAGTTTGATCTAGCGGCGACTCTCGTGCCAACGGTATATGACGAGGGCGTCGATTTAGATCACGATGGACTCTTCGACGAGTTGCAGATTGGCGTTGAAGTCAACGTCACAGAAAACGCAACTTACATCGTGACAGTCGAAAGTCTTGCTGGAGCAGGAACATATGTACCGCTTTACGTGTCTTACACCACTGATCTGGCTGCTGGAGGCCACATCGTGAACGTTTCAATTTACGGACCCACGATCTCTCAGTATCTCCGTGGCAGTCATGGAAGCGTCTCTTTCGTAGGCTTGTCACTTTCAATAGGGGCAAGTTCTTCCTTCTACCAGATTGACCGCCAGAACAGCGTGCCTTTGAGCAGAACCTACGTTTACTCAGAGTTTGAATCTCATGCCTTCATCACAGGCACAGCCTTCGACAGAGGCGTGGACACGGACAGCGATGGCCTGTTCGATTACCTTGAAGTGGGGGTCGAGGTGAACGTCACTGAGGCCGGCAGCTACCGGATTTCGGTTGGCGGCCTGCGAGGCGTGCGAGACGGTGGCGTCTACACAATCTACGATTACGTGTGGTTTGACGCCAATCTGACTAGGGCGTTGCACAGAATCAACTTCACGTTTACGGGACCAATGATCGCCTACAACCATTTGGACCCGACCAACGTTACAGGCCTAGAGGTTTATGAGCTTCCGTCCAGTCTTCAACTAGACTACCGTTTTTCAGCTGATTTGCCAGTGAAATATGTTCATACACAGTTTGACTCGCCTCTAAACGACATGGCGTTCGAGTTTACAGTTTACCCAAACGCCACAGTCGGCCTCGCTGGCTCATCGAACTACACTCACATCTACCCGCTTTCAGGAGATCCCATGTTTAATGCCAGCGTGAGCGTTTCAACAATGGGCAGCGTGACCACTGTCTTGGCGAATGGCACTGTAGCCTTCCCGAACTCCCAGCTGGGCGATTGGCCTCTCGGCTCAACAACTGCAAACCTCTTGGTCCAGTATCAAAACGGCATCTTGAACGCGCACCTTAACGCCAGCGTCTTCATGCCGCCAGATGCACGCACAGCAAGCCCAGTGAACTCGAGCGCAGGCGACCTAACGCTGACAGCAGACTACACTAACGGCTTGGTCGCAATAAACCTCGCAGGAACAGGCCAACCGTCTCCCGAAGTTTCATCTGAATTCCCATTCAACATGACAGACCTAACCATCCTCGCAGACCTCGAGGGCAACGAAATCGTTGGCAATGTCACCTTCCGCACCATGGCAGGATTCCCGCTAGAGGACGTGATCGTGCACTTCAGAGCAAACGAGACGCACATCTTCATCACTGGCTACCTCAACGTGCTATATGGCAACAACTTCGGCATAGAGTTGAACGCCGCGAATGTTGAGGAAATGCGGCAAAACTACACAAGTGGCCTGCCAGGGCAAGGCGAAGGCTCGTTATACAACATCACCGGAGGCATGCTTGAATGCGCCAGCCTCAACACGACTAACACACCCATAGGTCCGCCTGACGGAGCAAGAATAGACTACAGCGCTACCCTTACTGGTAACCTGACTAACATGATGGCGCGGTACATATCAGAAATGGCCATGGAGAACCCAGAAGGCCAGCAAACAGTATACGCCGCCCTAAGGTCGGCTTTCACCTCGGTTCAAAGTGGTTCTTTCAGGCTGAACTTCTACAATGCCTCAAAGATCGTAGACTTCAGTATCGTTCTAAACAGCAACGTGAAACAGCTGTGGAACACGGCATTGCAGATAGTGCCTGACACATTTCCTGTGGAGAATGACACGATGGTTGAGGCATGGTTGCACATGGCAAACGCCACAGCCTACGCGCTGGAAAACGCACACGCAAGCGCAACCTACACCGGAGACCAGCAGAAGCTAGACCTTACAGTATCATTCACGGAAAACGTGACGAAACTGAAAGCCGACGTATGGCAAGACCTGCCCGATATGGTGCCACCGCCACTGCACGATCCGACAGAATCGTTCCTGAACATCACACATGGTGATATTGAAACGCTGACGCTTTCATGCAACCTCACTAGTGCAGACGCGGAATTCGCGATTCGCTACACTTCTGAAGGAGACTTCAGAGCAAAGACCAACTGTGGCAAAATCCTCTTCTTTGACGCTTTCAACATGCAAGGCCTTGAGTCTATCGACTGGGGAATGCGCTGGCTCAACGCCACCGAATTTGACATTAGCAACTTCCACCTCGAAGCCCAGCAAGGCAGAGGCTGGTCAACCATAGCGTGGAGCGGAATCAAAGCATACCCGCAAAAAGACACGCTAGATTCCATACGGTTCAAGCTTCTGCACTGGTTTAATTTGACAAGCGACCCACAGGCCTTGCCACACGAGTTTGAAAGGATAAGAGTCACGGTCACAGCAGGCTTCAATGGTACTCACACTGTTCTTTTCTCTGCGCCAAGCACAATGTCTGAACCTGATGCAACAGGAAATGACTACAAGAGCATGATGTGGCAGAACGTCTCGATTAGCAGCTTGAAGGATCTGCTGTTCAAAGTGGCCTATCAAGGCGTCGTGAATTATGCTTCAAGAACATTCTACGTACCTATATTTACAAACTCGACCATCGGCAACTTTGGCTTCGATGCGGGGGCAAGACGCCTGCGTTTCAACGTTACAGGCATGGGAGGCACGGGCTTCTGCAACGTCACCATACCGAGAGCGCTGCTCTACGCCACGCCGTCAGAATGGGTGATAAGCTTGGACGGAGTTCCGCTTTCTTCAGGGGCCTTCAACGTGACTGAGAACCAAGACTACGTCTTCATATACCTGCCCTACTCACATTCCACGCACATCGTAGATGTGCAGGGAACATGGGTTGTAACGGAGTTTCCGCCAGGCCTTCTGCTTGTCGCGTTGACAACGTTGAGCCTTGCAGCTGCGGCCGTCGCAATCAAGCAAAGAAGAAAGCTAGGCACGCTGGTCACAAGGTATCAAAGGATGCTTCGCGCCTTTGCAGGCAGACTGCACCAACCCAGAACCTAATCTTTCTTCATTTTTTCTTCGCCGACGAGAAACCTCTAAAGTTATATGTGAAAACTGCCATTAATGCAATAGAAGGTGGCTTGTGTTGTTCGAGAAGATCCTAGTTCCAATAGACGGCTCAGAACACTCAATCAGAGGCCTTGACGTCGCAATCCAAATCGCCAAACGCTTCTCCGCGAAGCTAACACTGATCCACGCGTACTCGATTTCAGTCACACCTGTGATAATGCCTGAACCATCAACGTTGGCGCCACCAGCAACTCCGATGATAGCGCCAGTTGACATATCAAAAGTGGCTGAAGCAGTTCGCGGTGCTGGTGCGCATATCTTGGCAAGCGGCGAGGACAAGGCCAAGGCAGAGGATGTCGAGGTTGAGACGATACTAGTGGAGGGGCATACGGTTCAGGAAATCATCAAGACTGCAAAAGAGGGAGACTTCGGCCTGATCGTCATCGGTGCAAGAGGTCTGAGCCACATAAGGGTACTGTTGCTGGGAAGCACTACCGACGGCGTGATACATCACGCAACCTGTCCGGTCTTGGTAGTCAAGTAGGCTCCGCAATCAGAATGTTATGCTTGTTCGCCACAATTCTGACCCTAACTCTAGCACCTAAGGGAATATCTCGAGCATTGATGAGCGTGAGGCATCTATCCCTCGTCGGCGTTACCGCCAACTTCTCACCCTTCAACCATCCCGGGCCAACCACTTCAACCTTCACCTTCTCAAACACTCTGTAAGGAACTGGAAGCATCGCCCGATGGTGGATACCGAAGTCTTCGGCGTTGAGCACAAGTTTGACGTTGAACTCCTTTTCCCAAGCCCTCAGTTGATCGTAAAAACCCTGCCACGAGAGCCACTTCGCCTTCTTAAGTCTGCGTCCGCGCTTATGCCTTTCGCACTTCTGAATCCCCAACGGCGGATAAGCCTTCCCTGCACCCGCATCTTTCGCGAAACCTATCAGCTTAGGCATTTCAGCATCATTTATTCCGTGAACCCACACAGGCGCCAACAGCAAGTCTGTCTTCGTGGCTGACCTGATATGCTTCGCAAGCTCAGCAACTTTCTCCACATCGTACCATTCCGTGGCCGCCAAATCTCTTGCGAGGTGCGGCTCCAAAGCGTCCATAGAAAGGTTGATGCGTCTTAACCCTGCATCGGAAAGTCTGTCAATGAGTCTTTCGGTCAGTGTTGAGCCGTGCGTCTGCATAGAAACGGTTTCCACACCCTCCACTTCGCTTAGGCAGGACACAAGCTCAACGATCTTTGGATAAGTCACTGGGTCTCCAACAGTGTCAACGTGAGCTTCGATGTGTTTTCTGCCCTTGAACTCCACAATTTGTTCAAATTCGGTTACGAGGTGGTCGATGGATACGGTGTATTCGGTTTGTCGGATTTTTGATTTTGGGCCTGCGTTTGTGGAGCAGAATTTGCATGAAAGCGGGCAGGTTGAGATTGGGCGGACTTGGATTAGGTTGGTTCCTCTGTCAATCACGCCGAAGGCTATGCAGCCGACAAGAGGCACAGAATCGGGAACTTCATAAATCGGTATGGTCATGTTGCAGAGTCTTTTATATGCGGATGGTATAAGCTTTTAACGCTAAGAATATTACGGAGAAAACTAAATCAACTATCCACGTAGCCCGGTGGTGCAGTGGTCAAACATGAAGGCCTCTGGAGCCTTTGACGAGAGTTCGAATCTCTCCCGGGCTACCATTCCATGTGTTGAAGAATACTACTCCCTTTTCTTTGCTGTGACTGGAGCTTTCCTATCCAATCGCCCGAAAATTGTGCGCTCGAAGATTTGGTTTTGAGCTCAGACGTTACGTTGAAAGTGAGAAACCTGTTTATACAAAGAAGCAGAGGCGGGCTTTTCAGCGACTGATGAGTGGCCTAACTGTTGGCAAAAGCAGACGTGAGAGATTAAGGTTCATGACGCTTACGAGTTCTCCTCAGTCAGTTGGTCGAAATCTCAATGCTGATTTTAGAGCGCTGAAAATGCGTATTCTACGCAAGTATCATTTCAAGATGAAGTATTGGAAAATTCGAACGAACGAGGGCAATGGAGTTTTGCATATTATCTTTCGGGGAAAGTACATACCTCAAAAGTGGCTCAGTGCACAATGGGCCAATATTCACAAGTCACCTGTCGTAGATATAAGATCCGTATACGAAACAAGAAAGGGCTTGACTGGTATCGTTTTCTATCTTGTAGGCAACTACTTGGCCAAGCAGAGTTTTGAGCGCATGAGCTGGGGCTACAGTTGGGTTTTTCCAGCATTCGTGAGTTCTTGGAAACGTCTAGTTGAGAAGTATGGCTTCAAACGTGGTCTGGAGTTGTGGAACAAGCTGCTTTCTAGCCCCTTTGCTGTAACTCGACAGGTGAGGCTTACCAGATACTTGCCTCATTGGAAACACACAAGTGAGAAGAGTCTGCCGTGGGGTGCGTTGTTCTGCACTTCTGTTTGCTAGCGTCGGTTCCGGATGCGCTATTACGTTCAGCGCGCGCGATTGGTTGAAACTTATATACCCAAAATGCGCAGATATTTAGAGTGAGTGGTTAAAAATGAGTGATAAAAAAGGCCTTGGAAAGACTTCTATTGTACTAATGGTGCTTGTA
>CAYGYI010000019.1:0-6016 GCA_964354055.1 uncultured Candidatus Bathyarchaeia archaeon
TTTATAAAGAGTCCCACGATACTTGGAGGCACCTAGAATTTCTTTCTCAAGTTTTCCTTTCTCCTTTCAAGTATTTCCTAGAAAGAAATTCTAGGTGCCTCCAAGTATCGTGGGACTCTTTATAAAGCTTGTGAAACTTTGTTCCAACATTATCCTTTGCAATCTTCACTATGATCTACAACATCGTTTGATAACAATTCTTAGTTATCGCCTTCTCGTTTGAGCCATGCAAACAGTTGGCAATGGCAATGGCGAGGGAAAAATGACTGAAATGATAAACAAAACACAACTTTCAGACTAGCACGAAAGCTCCTATACTGGAATTCTGACAAGCGATCTTGCTTAAGCTACTAGCGCGCGCTGTGTGTGTCGTTGATCAACTGATTGACATTGCGTTGCAGTGCTACTTTAGGAGCAAGTGACTCTGCAGGATATCATTGAACATCAGCTTTCTAATTCTATCACAGTCGCCTCGGATGCGCATACAGCATAAGCGTGACCTCTCAAATGGCTCGGCGAATGTACAGGCAAGGCATAGACACATTGCGAATATGTGGAAAACCCTGGAATCGAAGAATGAGAAAGCCTATGCATCAGTTGGACAAAGTAACGCGTGTGTGTAGTCTACAACAAAATCCTCTCTTTTGTGTCAGTCTTCCGCAGATAACCGAGCAAATTCGCAGTCTCAACAAACTGGAGATATGTCTTCCGAAGTCCCTACAAATGGCCAGCTTTTCGTTTTGCTTGATATACCAAGTGAGAGATAGGCAAGCGTGAACATAAACCTGTGAAAGATTGGAGATTTCTCCGGCACGGGTTCCGCTTTTTTCTGTTTCGGTTCGTTGGAGTTTATCAGTAATATTGCTGTTCGTGGCAATGTCGCTTAATCCTTCCGGCGTGTTCTTTGACGTCTTGTCGGCGCGAGGTAGACAGCGGCTGTTCCCGTGACTGCTAGAATTAGTACCTCGAGATAGGGAACGCTTGGGAACTCGCTGATTTGGGTGGCTTCGTAGTTGGCTACTTGTGTTATTGGCCCATTCATAGTCACCGATGCCGAACTATTCAGTCCAGTGTAGCTACCGGACCCGCTTCCTGACCAAGACACAAAGGAGTACCCGCTGTAGGCCGCTGCCTCGATCTCAACCGTGCTTCCAATGCTCCTCCAGCCACTGGCTGGTGAGGCATAACCGCCCTCCGAGGGAGAAGTCAGCACAGTCAGGTAGTATTGAGTCTGGTAGTCCACCATAACTGTTTGGTTTGATGGGGGTACTGTGTACGTGCCAGATCGGCTGATCAGTCCGTCTCCGTTGGTCCAGCCTGTCCAAAGGTATCGTTTGTTTGATCCTGCAGAAACATGGTTTGAAGCCACTACCGTATGCTTTGAATCGACGTTCCAGGTGTAAGTCTGTGGCAGTTGTGAGTAGGTGTAGTTGGTTCCGTCGATGGTAAGTACCGTTCCGGAAGCGTCGCCGCTAATTCCGCTGGCTTGGAATGTTATCTGCACTGGCAAGGGGATTTGGCTGAAAACTGCCGTGAGGTTTCCGCCACAGCTGATGGCTATGTATGCAGGATTGTCTTTGTCGTTTGAAACTCTAATGTTGCCTTTCGTCTCCCAATGATCAAAAACGTAGCCCTCGGGAGGATTGGCCGTGACTAAGCCTGAAGTGCCGTAAATGCAGGTTCTGGTTTCGCCGTTGGCATACGTTTGGCTCTCGAAGCTTATGCTGGAGCCCGGGCTGGTCGGGTCTGTGTAGAAGTGGATCGTGCATCTTGTGTTTGGCCAAGGATTCACCAAAGGATACCGATCGGACTCCAGCGGGCTTGTGAGGTACGGGTGATCACATATGCTGTCGTTTCCTGGCTGATCCTGAGAAGGCCCGTTGTATATGTCCGAATCAGTGTAGTCGCTCCAGTAGTTGCCGCCTGATGGGTAGCCATTGTCCCATGTGTTGTTTGACTCTCCGATTGATGTGGCCTGCATTGTGTTGTTGATGAAGTTGTTGTGGTAGATGAAGTTGGACGAGTTGCCATCCAAGGAAAGACCGTGCATACCGTTGTTGGCGATGTAGTTTTCAGAAATGTTGTTGTGGAAGCAGTAGTAGAGGTAGATGCCGTTGTTCTTGTTGTTTGTTATGCTGTTGCCGATGATTTCAGTATTGTTCACGACGATGCCCCAGATGCCTCCGTCTTGGCCGGAGCTGTTGGTTATGATGTTGCTGGTGATGGTGTTGTGTGAAGCAGCCCAGATAGAGATACCGTCACCATAGGTGTTCGCTATCGTGTTTCCGCTCACCGTGTTGTTTTGGCACTCAGTTAGGTAATTGTATACGCCGTCCAGTGATATTCCATCGCCTGCATAAATCCCCCCTAACCCACCGCCCCAGCCGTTACCTGTCACGATGTTTTCCGTGACAGTGTTGAATGAGGAAATGATGCGGATGCCACTACCCGCGTTATCTGACACCACGTTTCTGCTAATTGTGTTGTTGTTGGATCCATCCCAAGTTTCGATGCCTTGGCCAAAGCCATACCATGAAGTGTTCCATACTGTGTTTCCGACTATGATGTTGCTTGATGAGTTGTAGAGCACGATGCCGTCATCGTTGTTGGTTAACATGTTTTCGTAGAGTTTGTTGTTGTTGGACAGGGTGTCGAGCAAGATGGCTTCGTGGACGTTGCTGTCTGTGATGGTGTTCTCGGAAATCGTGTTGCCAGAAGAGAACGAGAGGTGGATGTTTTTCTCGTTGTATGATGCGGTGTTGCCGGTAATCGTGTTGTTGGATGAATGGACAAGCAGCATGCCTTCCTGGCAGTGGGAAATCGTGTTGCCCGTTATCACCGAGTCATCGGTGAAAGCCAGAACCAGTCCGTAGATGTCCATGTTCCGTATTGTAATGTTGGTTGAGTGCATGAGTCCAAGAAAGCCGACCTGTGGAAGAGCCGAAGGGTCCAGGATGACGTCATGCTGGTCTGAAAGATAGTACAGAATTTTGTCTTCCACCAGATTTGACTGGTCAATGTCGTGATTGAAGTGAGAGGCATCGTCTCCGGTAACGCCGAAGTCGTATTGGTTGAGATTCATGTGATTGTTTCTTAGTTTGCAGCCAGAAGAATAGTCCAACAGGATGCCATTGCCGTAGCGGGAGCCGCTGATGTTGTTTCCGATGAGTGTTTCCCCGTAGGAATACCTGACGCATATGCCATTGCCCTCTGCAGTGTTCGATATGGCGTTTCTGGTGATCGTGTTGCCATCTGATTTGCTGATCTGGATTCCGTCTCCGCGGTTCCCTCGAATTGTGTTTTTGTCAATTGTGTTGTTGTTGGACGTGCTCTCGAGTACGATGCTGTCCCAGTTTTCTGGGCCCAGTTCGTTTCCAGCAATCGTGTTGTTGGACGAGTTGGTGAGGTAGATGGCGGTGCGGCAGGACGATACGTTGCTGCTTGTTATCCTCGAGTTGTTTGTGAAGGCAAGCATAAGTCCGGGTTCGCAGTTTCCGAGTTCCATGCTCTCGACTTTTATGCTGGTTGAGTTTACCAGTGCAAGAAAGCCGGCATTGGGGTAGGTCGTGGGGTTTATGGTTATGTCATGCTGGTTTATGAGATAGTACACAAGTCTGCTGCCTTCTACAATGTTTGACGAGTCTATATCGTGGACAAAGTGGGATACCTCATCTCCATTGACCGTGAAGTCATCCGCGTTACCAGCCATAAGGTTGTTTCTGAGCGTGCAGTTGAAACAATAGGACAGCTGGATGCCTCCGCCCCATGTGTTGCTGCCGTACACCTCGTTTCCAATTAATGTGTTGTTGAAGGAGCTTTGGTTCCTGTACCAAGAGGACCATATATAGATTCCCCACATGCAGTCTGTTATCTTGTTGTTTCGAACCGTGGTATTGTTGTGGCCACCTATCGATATGCCCGAATCGCCACCGTAGTTGCCACTGCCCGTAATGGAGAAGCCTTCAACCACAACGCCGTCTGCTTCTACGGCAATGACGTCCCCCTTTTCTTCCGGATTGTTTCCATTAATGATCGTGGTTTCCTTGTTTTCTCCGATCAGAGAAACGGTCTTGTTCAGAACCACCTGTTCGTGATACGTGCCCGCCTTAACACGTATCGTGTCTCCCGGATTGGCTGCGTTTATGGCCGCCTGAATGGAAGGATAGTCATTTGGGACGAGGATTTCGTTTGCGTTGACGAGTTGAGTGTTGAACGCAAGCGCCAGAGTGCTTATCACTAGTAAGGTCAGCATTGCTGCTGAGGTGGCTTTGCCCTTGTTGAACAATCTGTCACTAGCCGAAAACATAAACGTGATTCTCCCCCTTTTGCCCTTTAATCCTCTGACTCGAAAACTTAAGACTTGCGGAGAAAGCGCGCAGGAGCACAAGATGTACGACGTATGGTTGACCGGTGCTCTTCTAAAGGAGGAAAAGGCCACTCGAAAGCAAGTTTGATATGGGTAATTTGTGATTCGAAAAGGTTACTAGCGCGCGCGAGCAGGCTTGCTCTTCAAAGACTTCTTCCATTCTTCAAACAGACTCCAATAGATGCTGCCGAAACTCTCGTTTGACGAGTTTCCTTCAGCAACGTACTTCTCGACGAAGTCATTCAACTCCAAGGAGTTCCTACACTTCCTGACATCCCTAATATTCAACAATGTGATCCACCTCGCTTTTGATTAGCGTCCGCTACTGCATTCCATTGCGGTTCTCGAAAGAGGCCCTATTCATTCTCAAGTCTCTACACTACCTCTTAGAAAAAGCAAGCCATTTCCGGCACAAACCCTAAACGCAGCAAGCCAACGGCGCGCTTTTCTCGCGCCTTACGTTCTCAGCATGCCTAATAAAGCTACGGGCACAAAGCCGTGTTCTTTCTCTAGCACACTGAATACAAGAGACATCGACAAGGCACACAGAAATGTGGGGTTTCGCGGGAGACTGTGGAGCCATCGCCATTTGGCTGCGGTGCTAAGGCGCGCGCAAGTCAATGCGTCGTAATCATCAAGACATCATGTCGCGAGATGTAACATGTCAGAAACTGAAAGAAGCGCTATATGTTCGATATGACTCATCTTTTCTTATTAGAAAGGAGGTTGAAGTTTGAGGATTTTCGCGGTTTCCATCAAAACTGTTGCAATTGGTTTCGTAATCCTCATGATAATGTCGTCAATCATGGTTCTTGATGCTCGAGCAGCTGAGGCTGAATTTAATCTGCCTTCAACGTCGGTCTTCATAGAAATCATTGACGGCACGGAGAGCTATTTCATTACAAAGTTGTGCGGTGTGCCTTCAGGCTACGACATAACGAACGGAACATATCTGGGGTGGTGCGTCGACGTGAGAACAAGCATGACACGTAGTCCTGCGACTCATGAAGTGAGATTGTTCCCGAGTGCTAATCCTCCATCGGAACTGGCCAATGAGAGCTGGGACATGGTCAACTACATTCTGAACCACAAGCAGGGAAACGCAAGAGACATCCAGCAAGCAATATGGTATTTCATTCACATGGACGGCAACTACACACCAACAAACACTCTGGCTTGGGCAATCATCAATGATACCCTCGCTAACGGCAAAGGCTTCACTCCTCTGAATGGTCAAACTATCGCTGTAATCTGCTATCCACTAATCTATTCACACCAGTCCGATGTCCAAATCACCATCATCGAAATCACAAATCCAGTGATTCCCGAGTTTCCATCGATTCTTATCCTGTCAACACTAATGTTGCCCGCTCTCTTGGCATCTGTTGCCTACAAAAGAAAACATAGCAACCACTAACACAAGTTAGACGCGCCGGCTTTTCTAAGTAACAATAGTTGACCTGAAAGTGGACACAAAAGACTACCACGTGGTCTGCAAGAACTACGGAAAGACCTATAGCTTGACGTGTGTGCGCGCCAGCGCACGACACCCTCTGATAAATCATATTGGGGTTTTTCATAAAACTTTGCCCCAACCAACCACCAAAAAACGACTTGCTCCTTGGTGCGAAAAAAAAAGGCTTCGGACAG
>CAYGYI010000019.1:6026-14244 GCA_964354055.1 uncultured Candidatus Bathyarchaeia archaeon
GTGAGTGAGTGTAAGGGAGTAAGTGGGTTTGGGTTTGGGGGTAAAGTTTTATCCCCATTCAAGCTGTTCTCGTTAGTATTTTTTGGTTCTTTCCATTCTTCTCTAAGAATGCTATACATGTAGTCATCTGTCCATTCTCCTCTGCAATAGAAGCCCTTTCTCAGAATACCTTCTTTTTTGAAACCTGCTTTTTCCAGAACCTTCTGAGAAGCTAGGTTTCTCGTGTCTGTGCAAGCTTGAACACGCATGATGTCTCTTGAAAGAAACAAGTAGTCTATAATAATCTCTACAGCTTCGGTGCAGTAGCCTTTCCCTCTCTCACTTGGAAGCAAAGAATAGCCTATTTCCAACATTTTTCCTGCAGGATGCACTAAGGCAAAATGACATATGAAGCCAATTTTGCTTCCATCTTTCTTCTCTATGATGAACCCCGTTTGTTGAAGAGTGCCTTCATCGAAATTCTTCTCTATCTCTGCTTTAGATTTCTGTCTTAGAGCATTGTATTGACCAAAGAACTCAGGCCTGTTAGTCCATTCTGCAAAAAGTGGCAAGTCCTCTTTCTCCATAACCCTCAAATTTACATTCTTGCCTTCAAGCAACTCTGTTCACCAATCTGTAAAGGTGCTTTTGGTTCAGCTATAACTCTTCTTCAAATCAGGAACGGTGAGGAGAATTGGGTTTGAATCCTGCCCCAAGTGGAGATGTTTCTCCACTTTCTCCAGCAATCGCCCATTCTGGAGTTGCCACTTCAAGGCTAGTTTCTTGTAGTTGACCAGCAGGGCAAAATCTAAATCCAATATAGTGACAGTAAACTTGAGTCCATATGATACGAGTAAACCAGTGTCCAAATACAGTGTTTCTGGAGAGAGGTATCTTTCAGCAGTCTGTGAACTTTGAGTTCCGATGTCACAACCTCTCCAAACGGAGCGCACTCATCGAAAAGATTGTGGCAAAAGGATTTGACAGGGAAGACAACTGCATTTTCAGTCTTTTCGTGGACAGCAATGCAGTGTCTCCGTCAATGGAAATAGTTCCTCAAAGAAAGCTGGAATCCGAAAAGGTTCTTGAAGTTTTCAACCCGATAGCAGAATTGCCGCTAGAATATGTCTTCGAACGCATAGATTTTTCATTTAGGTTCATAAGCGAAGACTCCAGCAATTTGGAATCCAAAATCTCTGTTAGACCAGTCGTTTATGAACAGAAGGTTCTCCTTGATTTGCCGTTCAAGGGTGTTTGCCTTGTCTCTGATGGCCACGATTTTCTTGCACATCATCGACGGATTCCCCTTATGAATGCATTTGTTGAGAAGACAGGTATTAAGGCCAATAGCGGGAGATTTGCATACGACTTTATGCTAGCTGATCTCAACGGCAACGTCTACAAGCAAGACGGCTCAAGAGTGGAGGATTTCTACGGGTGGGGCAAACCGGTTCTATGCCCAAGTGATGGGGTGATTGTTTCTGCCGCGCATGAGAAGGCTGACAACCCTGTCGGTAGATCGTTGCCTCCTATTGCGCCTGAACAGTATGAGCAGCTTCGCATGCAGGCATTTGAGCATCTTGAGAAGGTTGGCTTGGAAGAGTTCCAGGGCAACCACGTTATCATAGATCACGGCAACGGCGAGTTCAGTCTGATAGACCATATGCAGAAAGACTCGGTCACGGTCAACGTTGGAGACAAAGTGACGAGAGGAACTGTCTTGGGGAAAATAGGGAACTCGGGAGACAGTGGAACTCCGCACATTCATTACGGACTGCAGAATGGCAAAGACACCCTCAACTCTGAAGGCCTCCCGAGCAAATTCGGCAAATTCGAACTGCTACTAGGAGCCACTACAAAGAAGATCGAAAATCTGTGTCCAAACACAGGCATGATCATCAGGCACTAGCCAAAACAATAGCAAAAACACCCAAAACGTCTCGCAGATGCACGCGAAAACACGTCGCGAAACCCTCTAATGCTCATCTCTCCTGCCAGTCGCAAATAGTGTTGTAGCGCCGCCGATAGGACTTGGACCTATGACCGACTGGTTAACAGCCAGCCGCTCTACCTGTCTGAGCTACGGCGGCACATGTTGCGCTTATGTGTTCAGTTTTGTGTGATATTTAAGTTTAGTTATCTGAGTGTTCGGTTCGATTCCAGCTTTTCTCGCTTTGTGTTTCAGGATGCCTGCGAAGGTTTTGTAGAAGACTCTGAGCAGGCTTGCGTACCAGTTTCCTTCAAAAGCTGACCCGATCAGTATTGTCAGCGGTTGAGACTATCTTCGCTCAAGACAGCAATTCCCCGCAGGAAGCAATCTTGGGTTCCTTTAGTTGCCAACTTGGCTTTAATGTTTCGTTTTCGACGTTAGCTTAGAAAAGTGTATATGTTGGCGCTTGCATCTAGGTTGAAACGTTCATGGAGAGTAGCAGTAACTTGAAGAAGATATTGGAAGTGAGATGGCACGGCAGAGGCGGACAAGGCGCTTGGACTGCAAGCGAACTGCTGGCCCGAGCAGCTATTTCTGAAGGAAAATACATCCAATCATTCCCCGAGTTCGGCCCCGAACGTATGGGTGCCCCAGTGACTGCGTTCACGCGCATCAGCAATGAACCGATAAGCCTGCACTGCGCAGTGTACAATCCCGACGTTGTGGCCGTCTTGGATCCGACGTTGTTGAAGGCAGTTAAGGTTTCCGAAGGTCTCAGCGAGGAAGGCGGAAACATTATAGTCAACACAAAGGACGAACCGGCAGAGATCAGAAAGCAACTTGGCTCAAGCAAAGGCAAGCTCTGGACTGTGCCTGCATCAGGAATATCTCTAAAGATTCTAGGCATGTCCATAACCAACACGGCCATGCTGGGCGCCGTGGCCCGCGTCACAGGAATAGTTAGCATGGACACGATTGAGAAAATGGTCAAGGGACGATTTAGGCCTGATGTTGCTGAGAAGAACTTTGCCGTCGTCAAGCAAGCATATGAGGAGGTCAAGTCCGAATGAGTTCAAAGGATAAAGGCTGGAAAGAGATTTCGCCTGCAGGCGTCTGCTGGAAGTCAAGCAGCACGTACCTGACGGGAGACTGGAAGACTTACAAGCCCGTGAGAGACACCGAAAAATGCACCAAATGCCTGCTGTGCTCGATCTACTGTCCAGACGGAGCGATACACTGGAAGAAAGAAAAGGGCGACATCGAGTTCGACCTCAACTTCTGCAAGGGCTGTGGGATATGCGCTAACGAGTGTCCCACAAAGGCGATAACGATGAAGATTGAGTAGGGAGGATGGAAAGATGAAAAGTGTTGTTAAACAGGAAGTTCACGGCTTGAACGGCGACGAGGCAGTGGCCTTGGCCGTCAAGCAGGCCGACGTTGACGTCGTGGCTGCATACCCGATCACGCCGCAAACCATTATCGTGGAGAAGTTCAGCGAGTACGTGGCTAATGGCGAAGTGAACACCGAGTACGTGTGCACCGAGTCTGAGCACAGCGCCATGGCCGCATGCCTTGCGGCAGCAGCCACAGGAGCACGAACGTTCACCGCCACGGCTTCGGCAGGCATGGCGTTGATGCATGAAATGCTCTTCGTCACGTCGGGATGCCGCGCACCCGTGGTGATGGCGGTGGCAAACCGAGCACTTTCAGCACCGTTGAACATTCATGGAGACCACTCAGACGCCATGGCTGAACGCGACAGTGGCTGGATACAGATGTACGCCGAAAACGCCCAGGAAGTCTACGATTCCATGCTTCAGGCCTTCAGGATTGCTGAGCATTTGGATGTTCAGTTGCCTGCCATGGTCGGTTTGGATGGCTTTACGCTGAGTCACACGCTGGAGAACGTGCAAGTAATGCCGGACGACGTCGTCGAAAAGTTTGTTGGGACACGGCAGCTGCCCAACGTGGTTACGCATGAGGGGAAGACCGTGCCTTACAAGCTTGATCCGGCTAACCCTATGACTATGGGACCCGTGGCCCTGCAGAACTATTACTTCGAGTTTAAACGCCAGCAGGAAGAGGCCATGCATAACGCGCTCAAAATCATACAGCAGATAAATGACGAGTATGCGGAGCTCACAGGCAGACGATATGGCGATGGACTGCTTGAGCAATACAAGCTTGAAGATGCTGAAATAGTTATCGTGTGTGTAGGCTCAACCGCTGGAACTGTGAAAACTGTCATAGATGATCTATGCGCCGAGGGTGTTAAGGCAGGGTTGCTGAGAATCCGCACGTTCAGGCCCTTCCCGGCGAAGCAGATCGCTGAGGCACTTGGAAAAGCCAAAGCTGTAGCAATCATGGACAAAAGCATGAGCTTCGGAGGCAACGGAGGAGCACTCTTCCACGAAACCCGCCACGCACTCTACGACGCACAAACACGTCCATACATGGTGAACTACATTTATGGTCTCGGTGGAAGAGACACAAGCCCAACCCAGCTACGCAACATCTACGAAGACCTGCAGAAAATCGCGCAAACCAAACGCGTTGACGAACTGGTCAAATATGTTGGATTGAGGGAGTGAAAAGGAGGAACATGAGTATGTCATTTGCAGAAGGAAAATTCACAGCGAAAGATATTGCTGAGAAACCAGAGCTGTTCCTGTCAGGCCACAGGGCTTGCGCAGGCTGCGCGGCTCCAACTGTGCTGCGGCTGGTCATGAAAGCCACTCGAGGGCCTACGATAGTCACGAACGCTACGGGTTGCATGGAGGTTTCTTCGACTATCTATCCGTTCACGTCATGGGCTGTACCGTGGCTTCACACCGCATTCGAAACCGCAGGCTCAAACGCCTCAGGAATCGAAGCCGCACTGAAGATTCTGAGAAAGAAGGGCAGAATAAAAGACGAGCAGGTGGACGTGATTGCTTTTGCAGGCGACGGTGGCACTTTCGACATTGGCATTCAGGCGCTTTCGGGCGCAGTTGAAAGAGGCCACGACTTCCTGTACGTGCTCTACGACAATGAGGCCTATATGAATACGGGGATTCAGCGGAGTGGAGGCACGCCGCTGGGCGCGTCTACGACGACTTCGCAGGCAGGCTCTGTCGTGCCTGGCAAGACCGAGCGCAAGAAGCCTATCGCCGACATTATGGTAGCGCATGAGATGCCCTATGTTGCTACGGCTTCGCCGTACTACTGGAAGGATCTGATACAGAAGGCCCGGAAAGGCATAGAGGTCAACGGACCCGCATTCTTGCACGTGTACGCGCCGTGTCCGAGAGGCTGGCGCAGCGACACGAGCAAATCCATAGAATTGTCACGCATCGCGGTAGAGACATGCATATTCCCGCTGTGGGAAGCAGTAGACGGAGAGTACCAGCTGTCCACGCCAAGCAAAGTCATCGCACTGGCACCGCAAAAGAAGAAGCCAGTCAAAGAGTACCTGCAAGTCCAAGGACGCTTCAGACACCTGTTCACGCCCAAAAACGAGAAGGTACTGGACCAGATACAGCAGCAGACAGATCGCAACTGGAACAGACTGCTCAAGAAATGCGGAATGACACCGACCGCAAACGCCTAGGAACCCAAACCTTTTCCCTTCTCCTTTTCCAGTATCTCCAAGTGAGAAGATATGCTGAAGATTGTGTTGCTTGACGAGAGTCTGCAAAAGACATTCTGGGCACACGTCAATCGGGATCCGATTGACTATCATTTCTTCATTTTCGATTTGAAAGAGCGTCCTGGCCAGACTAAGGTTTGGCTGGCGTTGGAAGGCGATAGGGTTGAGGGTTTACTACTGGTTCACATGGACTACATTGTTCAGTTGAGGGGGAGTCGTGAGGCGGTTAAGGCTCTGCTGGAGAAGGTTGAGTTGAAGGAGACTGAGTTGCAGGCTCCACTGGATTGTGAGGATTTGGTGCTGGCGAGGTTTAGGCCGAAGATCAGGCAGGAGATGATGCTCATGGCTTTGAGGAGAGGCGAAGAGCACATTCGAATAACCACGCAACCGGCGAGGCTTCAGGGAGAGGATGATGACGAGATTGCGGCGCTTTTGAACAAGGCTGATCCAGAATGGTGGGGCGAAGTCACGCCAGAGCGGATCAAGGCCAGAATGGGCGAGACGATCAACATTGGCATTAAGCAGGATGGGCGGCTGGTTTCAGTGGGGATTGCACGGTTGACGGGTTACGCAAGCAACATCAGCACCATAGCCACGGACGAACGGCACAGGAACAGAGGCTATGCCACATCGGTTGTGTGTGCTTTGGTGAGGGAGATTCTTGAGGCTTCAGAGGTTGCGATGATACACGTCATCAAAGACAACACGCCCGCAGTGAAAGCCTACACGAAAGCAGGATTCAAACCATACAAAACATTCTTGTCAATAAGAGCATAGCGAGAACACACGCTCAGGCAAGAATCAAGTGGGTAAGCATACAAGTGGGACTGAACCAGATTTCTATGATATCTGAAACGCTCTACCTTAGCCTTCACCGCATCGCCTATTCAGACTCTTTCGCTTGAACCAGTAGCTACAAGCGTGTTATCTGGTACTTTCGCGGATTTGCGACCTCGATTACGTAGATCGACTACGGTGGTTCCAGAGAACTTCTCGAAATATCTAGTGTATCTTTTGTCCTTGAGCCTAATTCCAACTAACAAGTCTATTGGAAGCAGGAATACCACGCCGAAATTTCTTACGGCGGTATCATCATAGAATAATCTCTTTCCGCTCGTGGTCACGACCTTCAATCCTATCAACCGTTTCCCCAGAGTCTGCCCTGCGAATCCCTCTAGAAGAGTCAAATACATCCATAACAGAAGAAGAAACAAAACTATGTTGAAATTCAAGAAGGCTCCCAGCCCTGCTGTTATCGAAGAGGGTGCGTTAGGTATTGCCATGAACAAGGCGAAGGCAATTACAAAGTCTATTAGAAACGCTACTGTTCTCTCTTTAAAGCGAGCCAGAGGAAGTGAGGTCGTTCTCTTTGCGACTTCAGCCTCTACACTCCACGCTTCCAAGTCCCTGATAAAGACTATTGCGTTTTCTCCCAATTTGCTTAGTCTATATTTGTTCGTGGGTGTCTGCTCAAGGAAAGCCTCCAAGTTCTTTATGTGGAAACTCAGTTTTCCAGTATCCACTTTGAGGGCATTCATCAGATCTGTGAAGGAGCATTCCTGCTTCTCATTTAGATATCGTAGGATCTGCCTTCTCAGAGGATGAGACAATACGGAGAGTATTCGCGTGACGTTTTCCTGATCGACAGCCATTGGTCAGCACTGAAACCATGCTACAATGATTCCCAAAGACCTTGATAAACATGCTCTTGTACTCGCAGAGCTTAAGGAACTCGAAGGTGCACACACGCGATAAGCGATTGTTTAGCCGGCGGCCTGTATAAGAATCATGAAGTTGAAATCCTTCACACCCGTTACGTTCAGCTGTGCTGTCAGAGTCAACTTGGCGCACACTAGTGCATTGCGGGCGAGGCCATAACTGCTACAATTCCATGCAAGTCTGAAGTACGAGGCCGCGGCTGTGGGTGTCCAGTTGCCATAGCTCATTGAAAGCGTGCCAGTTGCTGTTCCGTCGTTCCGGACGTATACGTATTTGTTGGTTGTCGTTCCTGGAGTGACTAATCCCCAAGTTATCGATGTTACCTTGTTTGTGCATGTTTTGTCCCAGAATAGGTTCACCCCGACGACCTTTATCGTGCCTGAGCTGGCGATTCCTTGCTGAGAGGTCAACTGGGCAATGGCTACGCCCCCAAGTATGCTCAATAATACCAGTGGGGCTAGCAAGCGCGCATTTCTTTCTTGGATGCCAAGCTTTTTCAAGGCCTGTAATCGCTCTATAAGTATGCGTTTTATGTTCTTATCGTGATGGGTCTTCTTTGATTCCTGGCTCATTGGCAGGTCACGATTTCCTAACACAGTTTCAATTATGCTCTTAATGCTTTTTGAGAAGCAGAATTGATGGCTTAGTCAACTCCCACTGGAAAGGGTGTCCAACCGAAATTGACAAGATTAGCAAGATGGATTGACAACACCGCTACTCTACCGAAGATTTAAGGTCTCCCATCAAGTGCCTTCTAGCGCGCGCACAGAATTCGCTTTACACTTTCATTCGATGGCCCATCTTATGGAGCAGTGGCAGCCTGCTCTTCCAGCCTTGAGGAAAACGAAGAAGTGGTGGCTTTCACACGTCTTTTGCTAGATGTTTCTCTATTTGGTTTTCCGCGTTGTCTGCTTTGATGAATATGGGCACGTTTTCCATGCCTGTGGCTATGTAGCTTGACA
>CAYGYI010000020.1:0-13749 GCA_964354055.1 uncultured Candidatus Bathyarchaeia archaeon
GCTCCAAACGTCGACATAGATGGTAGCATCGTCTCCAGCGAACAAAGAACTGTAAGCTGTTCTAACATCAGTTACAGCCACGTCATGGATCGATGAAGGGGAGTCGGGGTCGAACTTGATTGTGACTGCACCATCTGTCCAGGAAACGTGCGGGATTTCAATACCGGTGGAGTTCGCTAGTGATACAGAAGTGAAGCTTATCCAAGTCGTCACATCCACTTGTCCTCCAGCTGGCTGGTCAACGATCACGAACTCCATCAGAACTGCAAGTCCATTGCCGTCGAATGGCAGGGCGGGAGAGACTGATGCTGCCGCGAGCCAGTACATCGTACCGGGTGCAGAACCAGGCATGCTTGCTGTCTCATCCACGCCATCTATGACTGCCTCCGCAGGATCGTGCAATACACCCCCCGGATAGGCCTCAACCGGCACCATCACCTGATGACCCACATATCTCATCCAAGTCGTATTCCATCTTAATTGAACATCAAAGGAAAGAAGGTCCGTAGCGTTGATTGACACGTCAATCGTGAAGTGTGTTCCAACAACACACACTGGACCAAATGTCTGAGTCGAAGGATTAACTGCCACTGTAGGCCCCACGGCCAAGATTGTGACTGCACCATCTGTCGGGGAAACGCCCGGAATTTCTGTATAGGTGGAGTCCAATAGCGATACGTAAGTGAAGCTTATCCAAGTCGTCACATCTAGTTCTCCTGCAGATGGCTGACTAACGATCACGAACTCCATTACAACTGCAAGTCCATTGCCGTCGAATGGCAGGGCGGGAGACCATGATGTTGCCACAAGCCAGTACATCGTACCAGGTGCAGAATAGGGCATGCTTGCCGTTTCATCCACATCATCTTTGACTGCCCCCGCAGGACTGTGCAATACACCTCCCGGATAGGCCTCAACCGGCACCATCACCTGGTGGCCTACATATCTTATCCAAGTTGTATTCCATTTTAACTGGATGTCAAGACCATAAAGATCCGTAACATCATTGATTGACACGTTAATCAAAAAGTGTGTTCCAACACATGGTGCTGGACCAAGCGTCTGAGTCGAGGGATTAACTGCCACTGCTGGTCCAGCGGCTAGCACTGGCACTGTGATTGTGACCGCGCTCAAGGCAAGTACTGCGATAAGCAGTATACTATAAGGTCTCACTACCTTCATACTCATCTTTCTGTCTCCTTTCACTTCTGCTTAGGAAGAGCAAGCAACAAGCCAGCTCCCCCACAGATTGGTTTGGCTGCAATTAGCATTTAACACTTATGGAACAATGTGCCTTGAACATGGGGATGATGCCCTAGCCTTTCAAGGTTTGAGGCGCCTACGAAGTCTCCTAATGCGAATGGCGTGTTGAACGCGTACTTGCCGTAGTGGCTTTCTGCTTGACTTCTGAACCAGTGACGCCCCTCACCAGCTGCACAGATGGCTGTTCGAAAAAATGGGCCTCAGTTCTTGGATGGACGCTTGAGCGAAAGAAAAGGAAGAGTCACGCGGGCAACTTCGTCGGATATTGTTGTCTATACAAAGAAAAGGGGGTGTTTTGCGGGAGACATCTCCAACATAGGAAGCATCTCAGCAAACGTATCCACGATAGCGCAGACGTTTCCGCTTCGGCGATGCTTCAACAGAAGATTGCCTTCACTATCGTTTCCTAACAAGTCAAACTCGCCAACACCATTGGATGGCGCTGAACCCGCATCGTTCCGAGGCATAGCTGAACCCTGTTTCTAGAACCTCTCATTCTCTTTAAGAGCTTTCGCCACCCAGTTCTTTCGCTTCGATTTTAGGAAAAGTAATGTCTCTGTCCATAATGGGATGTGCAAACGACAATATCAGACATGGTGATTCTTCCGTCGCCGTTTACATCGCTGTTGATGCTGAACTGTGGCTGGCCTTGAATAGAGGCATAGATCGAAGTTATCTTGACAACATCTAGCACGTCCACACGGAAGTTGCCGTCTACGTCTCCTGGAATAGTGACATCGACTGTTCCTCCTTCAGCCACGTTGTCGCCTGTCGCTGTTTCGTGTGCCACAATGGAGACGTATGCAGTAATCGTGTATTTGTCCAGTGCGAAACCGGTGGTGTTCCATGGAAAGGCGAAAACCGTTGAATCCCCGCCTGCCAACACTGCATTCCAGATGTGAATCGTGCTTTCATTGGCACTAATAGTCAAGTTGAAACGTTCCGTGGCCGTGCCCTGATTGGTGACGTTTGCGTGGACGCTTACGTTGAATCCTTGCCCGACCACCGTTTTCTGAAGCGTAACGCTCTTGACCGCGAGGTTGTGGGTTACGTTCAATGCCTTTCTTGCGTTGATTCTGCCCCAACCATAGTACTCGTCAAATCCCGACGTGCCAAGGTCGTCGGTAGTGTTCCGAAGCTGCATCCTCACCTCATCTCGTGTTTCATCCCAAGACACGCTCCATATGAGGGCGGCGACGCCTGCGACATGAGGCGTGGCCATTGACGTGCCACTCAAGTAACCATAGCGGCTGTGCGGCAGAGTTGAGAAGATGTCAACTCCCGGCGCAGCCAACTCTACCCAGTTACCATAATTCGTGAACCATGCTGGGCTGTCGTCACGGTCAGTTGCCGTCACGCCTATTACCTCCGCGTAGGCGGCTGGATACATCTTCTGATTTGTCGCATCGTTTCCAGCTGCAGCGACCAGCAACACTTGATGATCGTAGGCATATCTTATAGCGTCATGAATTAGGGTGCTCTCATCGTAGCCTCCCCAACTCATGCTGATGATTTTCGCTCCCTGATCAACAGCATGTATTATTGCGTTTGCAAGGTCTGATTCCTTTCCGTTTCCATTGAAGTCAAGTCCTTTCTCCGCCATCAATCTAACCTGCACCAGTCCTGCGATGCCTATACTGTTGTTGAGCACCGCGGCGATAACGCCTGCACAGTGTGTGCCATGTCCATTGTCATCCATAGGGTCTGCGTCGTTGTCCACCCAATCGTAGCCATAGGAGACGTAGTTTGTCCTGAGATCAGGATGATTGTAATCTACTCCAGTGTCAACCACCGCCACTAGAATAGATGAATTGCCTAAAGTTCTGTTCCACGCATAGACCGCACCTATCTTGGCCGGACCCCACTGAGACAGCCAATACGGGTCGTTTGGCTGAAAATTCGCTTTGAACCTCAAGTTTGGCTCAACATACGCCAGAGCCACGGTTGCCTGAATCTTGTCGAGAAATGAAGCTGCCTCGGCCATAGGCACTTCAGCAACCACGGCTTCGATTTCACGTTCAGCAACAACCGTGTTGACTATCCTGCCTCCTTTTTCTCTCACCAGTGTGACTAGATCAGCGTACTTGGCAGACTGAGGTCCATGTAGGCCCAGAACCAGCTGAATGAAGCCCTCATGCACGTAGGCAATACTTTCCATTTTTGCATAATCCGCAAAATCCCATTGACCTACGTTCGCTCTAGCATTGGGAGCTCTTGGAATTGAGGTGACAAAGAGTGCGAAAAACAGTGCAAACATGAAAATTACGACGTAGGGTCGCCTTTTTTGCATCAAGAAGCCAGCTGCTCGCTTTCTGTATGACTATTCACATGTAGAACGATTCTTAAGTGCATTTCGCGCCTAGAACTAGAACAGCCATTGCGTCGCTTATGTCCTATGAGCGTAACGCAATCAGAATATAAATCAGCTCACGTTTACTCATCTGAGGATGGAAATTGGAGGATTGCGTCTTCTGTCGTATCGTGCAAGGCTCCGTTCCTTCCAGCATAGTTTACACTGACGAGAAGACTGTGGTTCTAATGGACATTCAGCCTGTCAGCGCTGGTCATCTTCTGGTAATTCCAAAGATTCATGCGGCCCTGCTTTCGGAGCTTGACGAAGAAACGGGAGCGCACCTTTTCGCGGTCGCAATGTGAATGGTAAAAGCGCTCAGACTTTCGGGCATTAAATGTGAAGGAGTCAACTTGTTTCTGGCTGACGGTGAAGCTGCAGGTCAGGAAATAGCTCATGTGCACTTGCATGTGATTCCCAGATTCAGAGGCGACGGTTTTGAAGTGAGATGCGGTTCCAACTATGGCGTCCAACCTGAAAGGAATGAACTGGATAGAGTCACTTCAAAAATCAAAGAAGCAATGCGCTAGGGTAGCCAGTATTTCTGCGTTTCAGGTTCTGGGCTTTTCGTCTCAACCGGTTTTTCAGTGATTGCCTTCTTGGCGATTTCGTAGGCTGTTTTGTAGTCGAATACTCCTTTCGGTTCCTCGGCAGCCTTTCTGATCAATCCGGCTTCAATTTTGTTCTTCGTTTTCCCAACAATTAGTGCACCTATTCCATAGACGTTCGGCAGAATCTCTTTTCCATCAGCATCTGATTCCAGCCCTTCAATCCCCAACGGAGGGATGGCGTTGATGTCAGCCACTATTCTGCAGTTCTTACCATATTTCTTCAGCACTTCCACAGAAAGAAGCATCGTTCCAGCAGCACCAGTTGCAAGCACTATGTCTGAGTTCTCAATTGATTTGCCGATTTCTTCAGGGGTTTGTGCTTCTACTCCGCGAACTTTGTCACCTTCAACGTCTTCGTTTATCTTCGTCGCCACAGAAGACGCCTTATTCTGCTCGCGCGAGGTGACTATAACGCTAGCCTTTTCCGCTGCATAGAGACGCGCAGCTGTCTGACCGACTGGGCCGGTTCCAGCAAGCACCGTTATTGCCTTGTTCTCAAAACCGCCAAGATCCTTCGCGAGTGAAAACTCGAGCGTTTTCACCACGGCCGCGGCCGCGGTCGTGTAAGCTCCTCTTGGGTCAACTATTATGGCCAGCTCAAATGGTGCGAACATGCATTTTTTGGCCTGCTCCAAAATCTCGTTTACCCGTCTGAAATCGTGGCCATTGATGAAAATTTTCGTGTGTTTTGCGCCTTCAGGGCCCCTTGGGAACATTGCGTCGTAAACTATCTTCTCCGCATCCTCAGCCGTCACGTTTTCGTATTTCAGAATTTCAGCGCTTGGGAAAATATCTATCGTTGTTAGTATGTCAAAAGAGCTTGCATGTTTTTCCGTGTCTAGAAAAATGAACACTTTCTTCGGCTGCTGTTCTGTCACGGTTATACCTTATCTAGCTTTTAGCACTACTTGAGCGTTTAAGAATTGCCATCTACTAGATGCTGTTCGATTATCCTAAATATCAACCATGGAAATGCTGTGGCACAGTCAAATAGAGAGTGAATGTTAGTTGACAGGAACCGTTGAAGAAGAACTAAAAAAGATAGGCGCCACCGCCGCCTTCATAGTAGGCACAGCCTATCTTTTTTCCGTCCTGTCTTCTTTCAGGGCCAGAATTTTTGAGGCAGCAATCAGCAGAGGCACTCCCACAACGAGCGAAACAAGCACGACAATGCAATCCTCAACGTAGGAACCGATTGCCGCTCCGACAAACCCCGCATAGAGCGCGTCGAAGCTCGTGAAATATTGGTTATACAAGCCGCATGGCACAAGCAGAAAGACTCTCACAAGCGAGTCTGTGGCTATGCAGACAAAAGAAACCAGAGCTAGAGCCACAGGTAGCTGCTTCATGTTCTTCGCTGAAAGATATTTGCCAAGTCTTGCAGCGGGATAAATCAAGATCGCGGCAATCAGGACGTCCAGAATTGTCCAGAGCGGGAGCGCCCTTCCGAAAGGATGCAGAAAATATGCTGAAAGCATCACTGCAAAACCTGCCAGAACTGGCTTCCACTTTGATCTCGCCAGAAAACCAGCCATTAGAACACTGACTGGCTCGGCAATTATGCCAAACATCCAAAAGGCGTCAGGCGCGATTGTTCGGGCAATTGAGCTGCCGATGAGCGCGGCGAGAAAGCCAAGCCGTGGCCCAAGGATTATGCCTTCAACAGGCGCCATGTAAACAGCCCAGTTACGCCACAGCGTCACAGGCACAAAATAGAGCACCGCGTGTAATGCTGCAAACACGCCGGCCACACTTATTTGCAGGCTTTTCCTCATCTAACCACAGACGTCAATTGACTAATATGAAATAAAAGCTTCACTGCGCTTCTGCCGTGCAATACTTAGCTTCGCTTAACCACCGTAATCGTTTAATATGTAACTCTATGATTCTAGATAGTCTCTAAGAGGTAACTTGCATGACTATAGTTGAAACTTTAGAGAAGCTTTCTAACGCTTTTGGCGTGGCTGGCAGAGAAGAAGAAGTCAGAGGCTTGATGAAGAAATTTCTCAAACCATATGTGGACGAGGTTGTCGAGGACAAGATTGGAAACATCATCGGCATCAAGAAAGGAAAGAAGAACGCGCCTAAAGTGATGCTTGCTGCTCACATGGACGAAATAGGCTTACTCGTGAAGACAATATCAAAAGAGGGCTTTCTGCAATTCATGAAAATAGGTGGAATAGACGACCGCGTGCTGCTGGCCCAAAAAGTCATCGTATGCACCGAAAAAGGCTACATGCACGGAATCATTGGTTCCAAGCCTCCACACATACAAAAAGAAGACGAACGCAAACGCGTTATAGCTTGGGACGAGCTGTTCATAGACGTTGGTGCTGAAAGCAGAGAAGAAGCCGAGAAGATGGGAGTGAAAATCGGCGATGCTGTCTGTTTCGATGTGAAGTTTGCCAGAATTGGAAAGAACGTTCTGATCGGCAAGGCTTTTGATGATCGCGTTGCCTGTTCAGTAATGATTGAGGCCATGAAGGGATTGGCGAATTCTGAATGCACAGTCTACGCTGTTGGAACGGTTCAGGAGGAAGTCGGACTGAGGGGTGCGATTACTTCTGCCTTCGGCATCGACCCAGACTTCGGTATTGCAATCGACGTAACCGTGGCAGGCGACACGCCCGGCGTGAAAGACATTGAGGCACCTGTAAAGATGAACAAGGGTCCTTCATTGACAATTGCTGACTCGGGGCTGATTGTCCATCCGAAGGTTCTGCGACTCTTGATGGACGCGGCTAAAGAGAAGAAGATTCCATATCAGCTTGAGACAGGGTTGCCTGGGTCTACTGATGCTGCACGCATGTCACTGACACGCGCGGGAGTACCAAGCGGCGTAATATCGATACCGACACGCTACATTCACAGCCCAACATCGATGCTTAGCCTGAAAGACGCAGAAGACGCTGTAAAACTGACGATAGCAGCCGTTCAGAAGATACCTGAATACTAGCACCTCTTTTCTATTGTCCAAACCGTTGAGAACATGAGTCAGAATGAGGCTCTTTGCGGAAAAGCTGTGTCACGTTTTCTCGAAGGCTACAACTGTGCCCAAAGCATCTTGCTGACTCTCTTCGAGCACTGGGACGGAAAAAACGATTTGATTCCTAAGGTGGCCGCGGGTTTCGGCGGCGGGATGGGTCGCTGTGGATCTGTTTGTGGTGCATTGACTGGCGGCGTGATGGCGCTGAGCGTGAGATTTGGCACCAATGAGCCTTCAGCAGAAGGACGAAAGAAACTGTACGAGCGCGTTCAGGATTTCTACCGACGATTCAAGAAGGAAAATGGTAGCGTCTTGTGCCGGGACTTGATAGGCTACGACTTGTCTGACCCTCAAGAGCTTGAGAAGGCTCATGAGGCGAAAGTGACAGAGGGAAAGTGTCCCGTTTTCATTAGAAACGCGATGCAAATACTACTTGACATTACCGAAGGCTCGCATTAGGTTCCGCCTACGTTTTTCACGGCGTATTTTATGAACAGGAGTGTCAGAGAAACCGAGATGACGTAAGGTAAGAGAAGGGTGGCCAGCTGGGTTTCTGTTGGCATCTTTCCCAACGCGTTGGAAGCAGCGGTGTTCTCGACTATTCCCTGTGTGACGCTATCCCACAGCCCGTGAGCGAAAACCAGCGGTGTTAGACTTCTTGCTTTGCTGTAGAAGTAGCCGAAAAGCAGGCCAATGAAGAAGGTGGTCGCCACGTATTGAGCCATTGCCGCTAGGTCGAGCGGTGAGAGGTTCCAGACGAAGTGCCACGCTCCGAACATCAGCGCTTGGATGAGGATGGCCTTTCTTTGTGTGTAGACTTTTTCGAGATGAGTTTGCATGTATCCTCTAAATAGGCCCTCTTCGCTGATGCCCACGCACAGCGTCATAAAGGGCATCGCCGACAGGAAAGGCACTACGCTGTATGATTGTAACGGTTGCTGTCCGGTGTAGATGTATGTCATAGCGTAAGTGATGCCCAACGTCAACGTGTTCAGTGCCAAGAAGAACAGCAGGCCATACAAAAGTGATTTTCCGAGTTTCTTGGTTGTGAAACCGAAGGCAGAAGCTTCCGTCTTTTCGATGACCACGATCGTCAGAATGACTAGCAGGATCAGAGGCGTCTTTTCGTAAGGCCAGTTAAACAGCAATACCGACGGAATCCTGACAATCAAAGCCAGTGTGAAAAGGGCAAAGACCCACAGGAACACGGTGTCCCTGTCTTGGATCTTCACCTCGTTTGAAAGCTGCACTGCTTTACGATGGCCTCTGTACCAGACGTAGAAGGGGAGAAGCAACGAGACCGAAATCACTGCTGGGATGGTGCCTTCGGGTCCATCTTGAGGAGGAAAGAGGTAAGCGCATAGAAGAACCAAAGAAGCAACGGCAAAATAGGCAAGCACAACCTCGGCAACAGTTCTTGATTCCAAGTGTGAGCTGTACTCCAGTGGATTAGTCTCATCTGAGGCTAGTGCACTTAAGCATTTTTCGCTTGTGGCTGAATGCAAAATCGTTTTAACATGGATGCCTGCAGTATTGTTGTGGCTCTGCAAATGGCGGAGAAAAGAGGCTTCGAGTTTCTGGAGCACACAGCAGACGCCTACGTTGCGGCCTATGGGAAAAACGTAGCCGAAGCTTTCGAAAACGCGGCTTTAGCCACGTTTGAAGTGATGACAAACGTGAAAGCCGTCCGACCTGAAATTGAGGATCACGTTGAGGTTGAAGCGTCGGACGAATGTGCTCTTCTTTACAGCTGGCTTGAAGCATTGCTCGTAAGGTTTGACGTGAAGGGCATTCTTTACTCCAAATTCAAAGTCACAAGTCTAAGCGAGACACCTGAGGGTTTCGCCCTCAAGGCGGAAGCATGGGGAGAAGAATTCGATCCGAAAAGGCACCTGCAGAAAGTCGGTGTCAAGGCAATTACATATCATCGCATGGAAATCGTCAAGCAGCCACATGAAGTCATGTTGAAGTTCATCCTCGACGTCTAGATGGTTCTTGCCTTCTTTTCAATTGGAAAATGCTTAAAGCGCTTGTAGCGGAGATACTGCGCAAGGGTAACGATGGCAAAATGCACGTTGATAAGCTTGAAGATCACATTTACTTGATTGATGTTGAGACTGCTGGAATAAGGAACTTCATTGCCAGTTACGTTCTAAAAGGCAGATGTGTGGCGCTTGTTGAGGTTGGGCCGACCTCTTCAGTGTCTAACCTGCTTTCTGGTTTGAAGGAGCTGAACGTGAAGCCTGAGGATGTGGCGTTTGTCGCGGTCTCTCACATTCACCTTGACCACGGAGGAGGCGCAGGCACTCTGCTGAAGTATCTCCCCAACGCCAAAATTATCGTTCACCAAAGAGGGGCAGCACACTTGGCGAACCCCGAAAAGTTGTGGCAGCAGTCGCAGGAGGTTCTTGGAGACGTCACCAAGCTTTACGGGGCACCGGAACCTGTGCTGAACGAGAGAATAATTCCAGCCACTGACGGCATGACATTCGACATTGGAAACGGCGTTAGGCTCGAAGCGGTCGATACGCTTGGACATGCCTCGCACCACTTGAGCTACCGCGAGAGCCTGACCGGAGGAATTTTCCCCGGAGATGCTGCAGGAATCTATCTGAACGAAATTGGCGTGACAGTGCCAACCACGCCACCACCTTTTCGCTTGGACATTGCGCTGTCTTCTCTGGACAAGCTGAAAAACCTGCAGCCCACGGCCCTGTATTACAGCCACTTCGGAAGAGCAACTAACGCCGTGGAGATGCTTGAGGCCTATGCTCAGCAGCTTAGGCTTTGGGCGCGCATTGCGAAGAATGCGTTGGACCGTCATGAGGACTTGCAGGCGGTCAGCAGGCGGATACGAGAGGAAGATCCTGCCATTCGAAAGGCTGCTGAGTACGTCAAGAGTCATCCTGTTCTTGGCGAAACCGTGCTGAACGAGAGCGTTCAGGGCGTTGTAGGTTACGTTGAGAAGTTTGGCGTGAACTTTTGATTGTACTCTTGGGGGATTTTCTGAAACGGTTTATATTTCAGCCCTCTTCTTCTTGTGTGTAGGTGCAGATAAATGGGTGAAGAGGGAAGCCGCGCTCCTTCAGAAAGGGTGCCGATTGAAAAGGTGAACGATTACAGTTGGCGTATTCCGAAGTACAAGTCGGGAATGCGCGTTGAAGGCATGGTTTTTGCGGACAAGGGTTTGCTAGGCAAGATGCAGACTGACCGCACTTTGGAGCAGTGCACGAATGTTGCGTTTCTGCCTGGGATTTACAAGTATGCCATCACTTTGCCTGATGGGCATGAGGGTTACGGGTTTCCGATCGGCGGCGTGGCGGCTACCGACTACGATGAGGGCGTCATCAGCCCTGGTGGGGTGGGCTACGACATCAACTGCGGTGTCAGGCTGTTGACTACGAACCTTTCTGAAAAAGACATCAGGCCTAAGCTGGCCCAGTTGACTAACGCCATTTTCGACAACGTGCCATGCGGGCTTGGAAGCCGTAGGCAAAGCTTCAAGGTGTCAGTCAGCGATTTGAGTAAGCTTGTTGTGGACGGTGTCCGTTGGATAATTGACAAGGGGTTAGGCTGGAAAGAGGACGCGGAGCACTGCGAGGAAGGCGGGTGCATGAAGAACGCGAATCCGAGCAAGGTTTCTTCGACTGCCAAGAGTAGAGGGCAGGAACAGGTGGGCACGTTGGGTTCTGGAAACCATTTCCTAGAGATTCAGCGGGTCGACAAGGTTTATGATTCGGTTGCTGCGAAGGCTTTCGGCATCGAGTATGAAGGCCAAGTCATGGTTATGATTCACTGCGGTTCCAGAGGTTTTGGGCATCAGATATGCTCCGATTATCTTCGCGTCATGGAACGTGCGGTTCAGAAGTACAACATCGCCTTGCCTGATCGGGAGCTTGCTTGTGCGCCTGGCAAGAGTCAGGAGGCGGAGGACTATTATCAGGCGATGGCGTGCGCGGTCAACTACGCGTTTGTGAATCGCCAGGCGATTATGCATTGGGTGCGCCAGAGTTTTCAGGAGGTGTTCAGGGAGGACCCTGAAAGGTTCGGTTTGAAGCTTGTGTATGACGTTGCGCATAACATTGCGAAGATTGAGGAGCACGCGGTTGATGGTGGCGTTCGCAGGAAAGTGTGGGTTCACAGGAAGGGTGCTACGCGGGCTTTTCCGCCGGGCAGCATGGAGGTTCCGACTGAATACCGTGGCGTAGGACAGCCTGTGTTCATTCCGGGAAGCATGGGGACAAGCTCGTGGCTTCTGAAGGGCACGGAGCGGGCGATGGAGTTGAGTTTCGGTTCGACGGCTCATGGTGCTGGGCGTATGATGAGTCGCACGGCGGCTAAGAAGAACTATTGGGGTGACGACATTAAGCGCGCGTTGGGTCAGCGTGGGATTGTGGTGCGTGCGGCGAGTTCGGTGGTTTTGGCGGAGGAGGCTGATCCGGCCTACAAGAACGTGGATGTTGTGGTTGAAGTGAGCGACAGGCTTGGCATAGCCACGAAGGTCGCTAGGCTTACACCGCTTGCGGTCGTGAAAGGCTAGCTTCTAATTTTTCTCTGCTTTCTGAGCTTCTCCTCAACTTGCTTTCTCTTGATCTCCAAGTCTTCGGTTGAGCTTGCCTTGCGCAGCTGTTTCATGTACCACGTTCTTTCTCTCGCGTAGCGAATGCTTAGCGCTAGACCCGAGAGGAGAAGCGCGATGCCAATTGCGGTCAACGTCAGCCCAAGAAGACTATAAGGGTCATGGAGTTCAGGCGTGATCTTATACGGAATTATGAGGAACCAGTCGGGATTCGAAATCATGGTGGCGGCTTCTAGGAGCCCGCCGACGAAGAATACGGAGCCGATGGTGGCGACGAAGTAGCCGGCGGTTTCGTTGTGTCTTGATTCTTCGGCTTTTTCGTGGAGGTGTTCGCTGAGAAGCATGAGGTTCCCTGTGTGAGCACGGGGAACGGTTTTGTATAAGCATTATCGAGGTTTCCGAACAGTGTTGCTAGACTTCAAGGTGACGGTGAGTGGTTGTGAACATTGCGTTGTTCATTGCTGTGGCGACTGGGCGCATGCGTGTGGTCAGATTTTCAACCATTTTATATAAAGGCTCAGTTTACGAGGGCCGTCGGAGGCCTCGTGGCTAGGTTAGCTTATTTAGCCTCGTATGCGCTAGTGATTCGGGATGCCTTTCAAGGACGAATGCGGACTGTGTAAGCGTGTTCTTTCGGTCAGGCGACTTAAGCGATGCTATAGATGCGGGCGCTTGTATTGCAGGGATTGTATGGTTGCTGATGTTTCGACAGGGGACCCGACGAGGCTTTTGTGTTTGAATTGTGCGAGGAGAACGGTGGTGCCTAGGGCGGTTGACAAGTTCGGTGGGCTTGGTCGCTATCTCAAGTTTCGCGGCGCTTTCACGGGCTTAGTCAAGCTTAGCTTCGCGAGAATTGACGGAGTTATCGGCGACAACTTGCCGATGGAGGCGTACAAGAGCGAGGCTTGGTGGAGCAATGAGGCGGGAAACGTGCACGCGAAAGGGTGGCTTGAGGCGGGCTGGGAAGTGCAGGGAGTCAACCTGAAAGAGGGTTATGTGATCTTTCACAAGGTAAGAGAGGTTCAGCCTCAAGCTTCTGGAAGAAAAGCCCGCGCCAACCAGATCACGAAACCGTTCACGCCTGTGCCCGTGCGTATTCCGCGGAAAAAGGAGCCGTCGAAGACGAAGGTTTCGAAGCTTTATGCGCGGATCAAGAACTTGGAGAGGCAGAGGTCAGCTTTGCCTGCGTATCGTGGGAGTTTTAAGCCGAAACCGAAGTATGAGAAGAGGCTTTTCGGAGAGAGAGAGAAACCGCAGTAGAAACAACCTCGTTTCCATGCTTCTTGCACATATAATGTGCCGAGATATTTCTCCACAGAAGCCTCTAGTTTTTGATGGAGTTACACAAAACTGGAAACTGAAAACCTTATCCGCCAACTATCCGGAGGTTATGGTTTCTTTGTCTTGCTCTTTTCTTTCTTCTTGGAGGCTGCTTTCTTGGCTTCCATAGCTTTCTTAACCAGTTTCATTCACCACTATGCAATTGTGTAACCGCTCTTTTAAGAATTGTCTTTAGCTGCCTCCCAGACAAGCAAGATCTAACTCGTCAAATGCAGGTTTTTCCTGAAGAGTCTTTCCACAAGCCATAAGAACTGAGGCAGAAGAATCTTTTGAAGGTGACAGGAATTGCTTGAAGGCAAGAATGTGAATTTGAAGGTCATGGAGAAAGAGGACATACCACTTTTGACAGAGTGGTTTAACAAGTCTGAGGTTTCTGGTGAATACAATCCTCTACACCAGATGTCCAAAGCAGAGACAGAGAAGATGCTTGAGAATCCTCTTGAACGCAAGCTTTTCATAATAGAGAGAAAGGACGGAAGCAAGATTGGTTTTGTATCTCATTTTCATGTCCTACATCCTGCAGGAAAGCTGCTGGAAATAGGCTATTCTCTAGTCCCAAACGAAAGAGGAAAAGGTTACTGCACAGAGGCTGTAGAGATTATGTTGGACTACCTGTTTC
>CAYGYI010000021.1:0-13734 GCA_964354055.1 uncultured Candidatus Bathyarchaeia archaeon
TTCTCAGTCACCGTCAAAACGGTTTACGCCGCAGATTCACAGGAATATAGCATAGACTACGTTGACCACAAAATCGAAGTCATGTACGACGGACACATTTTCGTAAAGGACACTATTACGATAACAGGTAAGTCAGCGGATGACGCAGCCACTCTCGGAAGTTTCCGCATGGGGTTCCCATACAAATACGGTCAATATGTTGTACGGTATGTGGCATATAACGCATCTTCCAGCTTTCAGGTGACCCCCAATGTGCCTTTGGAGGACCGCATGGGATTCCATGCCGTTGAAATAGTCTTTGCGCAACCTCTAAGCGTCAGGAACGGCACGACGCATGTTTTCACAGTTGGCTTCGTTCTGGCAAATGACCTTCTTCTAAAACAAGCATTCCAGAACACAAGCCGCTACGTTCTGGATTTTCCAGCCTACCCAAGCCTGACCAAGACAGTGACCCTCTGCAACGCGTCGATAGTGCTGCCTAGCGGGGCGCAATTTGGAAGCGGAACCGTAGGAGGCTTCAAATACACTAAGGACAACTTGACCGCGTTCACCTACGAGCCTGAAACTGTGACGTTCACACTGGCTGGATCCAAGATAACAGTTGTTGACGTGAAGGAGCTGAGGCGGGAGATTGTTGTGAACGAGTTTGGTGACATATCTGGTTCTGATACTTATCGCCTTACGAACAAAGCGCAGATAGATATGCTCAATGTGGAGGTTGTTCTGCCGCTCAACGCGTCCAATGTTGAGGCTGAGGATCCTGTGGGGCGCAGATGGCCGAAGCCTGCGTTGGCCGACCCGAACACAAGCCTCTACAACGTTACTTTCGGTTCGACCGTGGAGCTGGGCAATACGACCACGTTCACGTTGAGATATACTCTATCAACCGACGTTTACAAGAAGCGACAAGATGTAGCAGACTCGTACACACTCACTTTTCCAATGTTCCGAAACTTAAATTGCTACGTTGAAACGGCGTCAGCATCATTCGTTCTTCCAGAAGGGGCAAAACTGCAGAACTACAACAAAACCTCACCTGGTGCCGCTTACAGCTTGATGAGAAGCGCGTATCAGGAAACCGTAGGCGTCTCCAAAGACCATGTGGTCTCGTTAGACAGTTTCAGCATCGGAATTTCTTACACGTATAATATGATGTGGCTGGCTTTCCGTCCTGCACTGTGGATTTGGGCCTTGTCGCTTTTCGGATGCGTAATTGCCGTCATCTGGCGCAGACCCAAGGCTGTAATAGAGGCCACCGCGCCCAGAGCTACAGGAACAAGGCTACAGCCAGTCGACGCCAGAGCATTTGCGGATGCCTACCAAGAGAAGCTGAAGATAATGATTGATCTTGACTCTCTTGAAGAGAAAGTTGAGAAAGGCAGAATCCCCAGACGACGATACAAAGTGCAGAAGAAAACACTGGAAACAAGGCTCGGCACATTGTCTCGAACGTTGGATGACTACAAGCAAAGTATGCGGTCAGCTGGCGGGCACTATTCTGAGTTGATGTTGCAGCTTGAGGTTGCTGAAAGCGAGATCAGGGAAGTCGATAACGCTTTGAGGAACGATCAGACTCGGCACAATCAAGGTGAACTGTCGTTGGAGGCTTTCAAGAAACGTCGAGACGGCTATGCAAGCAGAAAGAGTGACGCTGAGAAGAAAATAAACGGAATCTTGTTGAGGTTCCGTGAAGAATCCCATTAGAACACCTAAATGCTTTTATTCTACTTTTTTGCCTTCAATGAAATTCTAGTTAAAGAGGGATTGGAAATATGGTCAAAATCGTAGTTGATAGCGCAAAATGTACTGGTTGCGGTTCATGCGTGGACACTTGCCCTGTAGATGTGTATGAAGTAAAGGACAAGAAGTCTGTGCCAGTCAAGGTTGAAGAGTGCTTAGTCTGCAGAGCATGCGAAGTCCAGTGCCCCGAAGGCGCTATACAAGTAATCGAGTAGACAACACAAGAACGCTGAACCCAACACCTTCTAGTCAATGCGCCAAAAGGCTCTTTGAACCTTCTTCACTTCTTTCAGCACTCTCTCACCCTTCCCAGTAATGCTTGCTTTCACAGTCATCGTCTTGTCTTTGACTTCACAAGCGGCTCCGCTCATTGCGGCAATGGCAATCGCTGCTGTTTTTCCGACCGAATTAATGTTGTAGCCTCCTTCGAGAACGGCCACGAGTTTGTCGTCGCATTTTTCTGATGCCACGGCCGCTATGGTTTTGAAGAGCTGATGGTAGCATACGCGTGTGAGTGACAAGTTTGCGATGGGGTCTGTGTGGTGACCGTCGAAGCCTGCGGATACGAGTATGAACTGAGGCTCGTACTGGAGCATTATGGGCTTCACGATTTCGTTTATTGCTCTGAGGTATATGTGGTCGCCTGTTCCGTAGGGCAGGGGAATGTTGACGTTGTAGCCTATTCCTCGACCTTCGCCGATCTCGTCTATAAAACCTACGCCAGGGAAGTTGTGGGGATCTTCATGAAGGCTTATGAAGAGAACTTGGTCAGTGTCGTAGAAGGCTTCTTGAGTGCCGTTTCCGCTGTGAGCGTCCACATCCAGTATCGCGACGCGCTTAAGGCCGCGTTCTTGGAGAAGGTATTTGGCTGCGATAGCTACGTTGTTGAAGAGGCAGAAACCGCATGCACGATATTTTCCGGCATGGTGGCCTGGAGGGCGCACAAGAGCGAAGGCGTTCCGAAACGTTCCATTCATCACGAGTCTGACGGCCTTCAGTGTTCCCCCAACGGCGTAGAGCGCGACTTCAAAGCTTTCGCGTGATACACGAGTGTCTTCGAGATCAAGCATTCCTCCTCCTGATCGGCACACTGCCTCAACGAGCCTGATGTATTCTGTTCCGTGAACGAGCTCAACATCCTCTACCGTGGCCCTTTCTGGGTTGACAAACTGCCACGCTCTGCTGTGCGCAAGCTGGCCTTGTTCGAGTTCGTTCACGATTGCGTGAAGGCGCTGCGCTGATTCAGGATGATCTCTGCCTGGATTGTGCTGGTAATATCGCGGCGAGAAGATGACGGCTGTCTTAATCATTTCGCATCATCTTCCTGCAAGTTGATCGAAAAACGTTGCGCAGATACTCCGCGGCGGTCAGACTTTCTCTCTTTGCCAGCTTTGCCAAAACGGTGTTGACGCCTGTGGAGTACTGCATTGCTTTCTTGGGCCTATTAACAACGGATGACGGAAGCCCAAGATTCTGCGCCAACCGTCTCAGAACGAGCTTCCTCAAAGTCGTAGCTCTTGGCTCTAGCTTCAGCTCAACAGGCATCTCCAGCGCGAACTTGACGAGCTTGTACCCGACGAATGGCAAACGTAGTTCGATGCCGCAAGCGTTGCAGATTTTTATGTCCCGCTCCAAGTTCGTTTCATAAAGATGAACGATGTCGTTGGCGATCGCGTGCTTTGCGCGTGACTTGCCGCACTGTATGTAGCCGTCTACGTATCGTTTGTATCCGCCGAAAAGCTCGTCAGCGCCTTGTCCAGCCAGCATTACGCAAAGTTTCATTTCTGCTGCACGTTGCGCTGTCCAGTAGACTGGTATGCCTATGCTGGTTTTGATGGGATCTGGCTCCTCGATCGCCCACAGAATCGCTGGAAGAGCCTGTTTCAGATCTGCTTCACTGTATTCGTATGTGAAGATTGGAAGTTCCAGTTCGTTGGCTACTCGTTGTGCATGCTCGGTTTCAGACTGACTTCCGAGGCTCACGTGCACGAGGTTGATTTTGGCCCCTGACCTTTTCGCTAGCAAGGCGATTATGCTGCTGTCAAGTCCTCCCGAGAAAGCTACCGCAACCTCCCTTACTTTTGCAACCCTGTTCTTAACCGATTGCTGGAGAAGCTTCTGGAGCTGCTGGGTTGCCGCATGCATAGTTAGCGGTTTAGTTTTGGCGTGGTTAATTGTTTTGGCGGAGTTGAACGTGAAGCCGTTTGCGTTGGCTATCGCTACATGCCCAGGTGGAAAAGAGGTCGAGTTTTCCATTCCAATTTTCCATAATGTTTTGCGTTCGGAAGCTAGGGCTACGAAACGCGTGTTCTCGCCATAATACAACGGTTGAGCGCCAAGAGCATCTCTGCCTGCAACCAATCTGTCGTTTTCCGCCACGGCGAAGACGAAGCTGCCGTCAACTTCCTTGATCAACTTTGCGGCTGTCTCGTCGCGTGGTTGTTGCAGTCTTCTTGCAGCTACTTCTGCGTCGGGCATGTGCGTTGCAGACGGAAAGAGTCTTCCTTCAAAAACAAGTGTGGCGTTGTCCAGTTGGATTGGTTGGGGTTTGTCTTCGCTTAGTGCGGGTGAGAAGATGTGACCTATTACAACGTTTGACTTGGCGTCTAAGCTTTGCAGTTCCTCAAGGTTTTTGACTATTTTGACAGTGCAAGGTGAGGCTATTCCGAATGCTTCTGTTCTTCCGCAGTTCATGGTCTCGAGCATTGCGACTGCTGTTTGGGTTGCGTTTTCGCCGTTTTTGTTCAGAACCGCTACTAGTGTTCCCATGTGCTTGTGAGCCTTCGGGTTTTGGTTTCTATGTGTGTGGCGTGTTGGATAATTAAGGTTAATAGTGGCTTCGCATTAGGCTTTGGTGGTTTGTGTGGTGAGTGTGATGTTCGAGTTCGGAAGCGTGCGGCTTAGGCCTATGGAGAGGGAGGATCTGAAGCTGTGGCACGAATGGGAGAACAACTTCGAAGTAATGATGTATTCGCGGAGCAGACCGCTGAACATGGTGAACATGGCGCAGCTTGAAGCACGCTACAACGAATGGGTGAAAGACGAGAACACACTACACTTTATTGTTGAGCTTGCCGACTCGAAAGAGGCCATAGGCATCGCGCGCATAGAGCAGGAAGACTGGCATACTGTGAAGACTGCAGGCATGGGTACGTATATTGGCAAGAAGGAGCTGTGGAACAAAGGCGTAGGCAAATACATCACCGTGGCACTGCTAGAGATGGCGTTCAACCACCTGAATGTGGAACGATGCGAAGCATCAAGCGTCGAATACAACCAACGTGCACACAAAGTGCTAGAGGCATGCGGCTTCAAGAAGAGCGGCATGTCACGACAATCCATGTTCGTGAACGGTCGAAAGTGGGACGATTGCCACTTCGACATACTCCGAGAAGAATACGTGGCCATCAGAATGAACCTGCTGAAGCAGACACTCGGAAGCAAACTGGACGAGTACATCGAGAAACACTGCAACATCAAGAGTCAAGAACAGAAAACAAACTGAACCCGTTGCGCTCAGCGAGTTTTATCTCACACAGGTAAGTTCAACCGCGTCTCCGCAGATTCTCTAGGTCTTTCGGGAGGACAGCAACAATTAATTCCAGCAACACCTCATACCGTAGCCTACGAAGGGGGCCCGTTGCCCAGCACGGATCAAGGCGCCGAACCGCACGCAAACGGTGCGCAAGCCTCCGGGCGCCCGAATAAAGGCGAGGGAAAGCCGGAGAACCGGGGTTCAAATCCCCGCGGGCCCGCCAAGCGCATTGCCTTGGATCCGACATGCGGTTTCTGGCTAATGAAAAAACAGGCTTTGGCGAAACTTGAGGCCTCAGAACTGAAGATCTCGAGGATTTGAGAAATGTCTTCAAGCGTACCACAAACTCGCGGCTGCGCAAGGAAACCACTGCCGTGCGTGGCGCACCCTTTACATTAGCCGGGCAAATTATTTGAGGCTATTGACTGGACGGATCTGGGCAAGTTGGCGAAGTTCATAAAGACTGTGGGCGCCTTGCTTCAAGTGAAAGTCTATCTGTTCTGGAATGACAATGAGGTGGGGGCGAAGGCTGAGCCAGTTCCTGGACTTAACTAAAGTGTGGTGACGGATCATTTGGAACTTGCCAAAGCAATTAGCGCGAGTATGCTCGTAGAGATACCGCCAAGAGCATGCTCGTATACTTATAGTTCTAGCGACTGCGCCACCAAGACTTAGGCCAACGTACGCTACTATCGCCACTACTGTCAGAACTTGCTCTAGAGCAAGTAGTCTAAAAAGCTTCGGAGAAGCTTTATCAGCTAGTTTCGTTCCGACAACTCGTCCACGATGATTATTGGTTTGATTCAGGCGCAGTGGCAAGTGCTTTCAGTTCGAATGATTCTCTACTATTCAGCAGAACCTTTCCCACTAACCAATAAACTCAACATTCAAGTCTCATCGTCCCAAGCATAAATGACACACGACAAATATCAGACGCGCGACAAGTCTTCTCCGCGCCCATATATCGTTGCTCGAAACACGCTTGATATAAAGTGCTCAACTTCTCACGTGTGGAGAAAGAATTGGGCAAACTACATTCACTGCGTTCACATCTTACTGTGGTGTTGGCTGTTCTGCTTTTCTGGTTAGTGTTCAGTGGCTTTCCCTTACCAGCTACAAACCCCACAACAACCAACAACACAAACAACGTACTCAAATTCCCCGAAGACTGGATAGAACAAGGCAACACACAATACGGCGAATACCCAAGCAATAAGTCCCTCACGACTGAGATAACACTAGATGCGGGCGAACAGTCTCAGAGCATCCAGCAAGCCTTAGATGCTGGCTACAAGTGCATATACCTGAAAAAGCAAACATTCAGAATAACAACACCCATAGCTCCACCGAACGAAGACTTCTACCTCATCGGCAACGGCGCCGAACTGCAAGCCACCGAACCCATGCCAGCCATCATCGACCTCAGATACATAAGATACGCCCATCTCGACGGCCTATTCATAAACGGCAACGGCCTCGCCGACAAGTGCATAAACGCATTACGCGAAACCAGCCAAGTGCCCTGCCACCAAATCCGCAATTGTAGAATTTGGGGTGCACGCACTGCAAACGTGGATTTCACAGGGTGCGAAGACAGCTTCCTTTTCAACTGTTGGATCGACGGTCGAAAACAGAATGATGTTGCAGACGCCATCACCGAATATGGCGTCAAAATAGGCGAACCGGCGGGCGGCTACCGCACAGGCGGCCAGATCAACCTCATCCACTGCCTCATGGGTTTCCACCGAAAAGCCGACATACGTGCAAAAAACATCGCCTCACTCAAACTCTCAAACTGTCTTTTGTCCAGCAAAACTCAGTGGAGCAATCAACTAGAAGCTAACATCGTAACCGAAGGCGGAACAGGAGAAAACGCCATTCTGCCATTTCTGGAGCTAACAAGCTGTTGGGCCGAAACAGGTCCAAACTGTACGACTCCAAACATACTCATCAAGGACAACGCCATATCAAAACTGACCATTCTTGGGGGCACCTACCTTACGGACCGTGGCCCAAACGTCTACAGCCAGCTCACGCGCAGCGTCGGAACCATCACCATCATAGGAGCACTGCTGCAAAACAACCCCGACTATCCAGGCTACAACGTTAAGACACCCACGCAAAGCCTCACCTCAATCGGATGCACATACAACGGCCACGGAATCGACAAAACCAACGTCACAGCCTACCTGGTTTTCAACAAAGACTATGACGACATTGAAGCAGGCATCGAGAAGCCCTAGTTGTATGGTGGCGGGTGCCGCCTCAGCCGCAAATGAGGCGGCGTTCCCCGCGTTTGCATGTTTGGTCAGTATCTGATGTAGACTCGTCCGCCCAGTGCTTCAATCGAATCTTTAAGATTGCTCAGCGCCTGCCTCAGTTCCTGATCCACAACTTTCTGCCATCCTTTGGAACCAGAAGGAACCGTGACCTCGATCAAACAATTATTCTTGCTCACGCCAGCCATTCTCTACACCTTTCTGAAGAACACTTCGAGAAGGAGATTCTTATAATCTGTGAAGCCTGAGTATTGATCGTTATTATTCGAAAGTCAGATTCAGAATACACAGTTAACGCAGCTTGTCCAGTACATCGCCGTCTACGTCGTTTTCGTCTATCTTGAACGTTTCAGGTTCATCCTTCTTCAGAATCGCCTTGAGTGTCTCGCCGTCAAGCTGCAGAACGAGGCGCATAAGCTCTCTCTTGGCTGAGACCAAATGTCTCTGTCGTAATTGTTCGTTCTTTGCCACGATGCCTGCAAGGTCGCATATTTTGTCCATCTTCAGGAACCACTCTATTTTGCCTGTGCGAAGGTTAATGTCAAACGTTATCGGGCCTGACACGCAGGTTTCAGGCTTCACTGCGTGAACCGCGCATTTGCCTGTTTTATCGTCGCGAAAAACGCAGTAGCCACTCGCCTGTTCACGTGGAAAAACGCAGTCCTCCTCGGCAAAAGGGTCCTCGATTTCGATACTTTGCTCCCTGAGATACTGCTCGATTATTTTTCTACGCTCGCCAGTTATGGGCGGTCTTGTGCCTAAGCAACAGGCCCAGTTGGTTTTGCAGCGGTTGCATGTGTCGATGAAGTTATCCTGTCTCTTCTCTGCGGTTTCTCGTGGCATGCCTCGGTCGCCTTCAATCTTTTCAGAAGTAGGGTTCATTATCAATAAGGCTTTTGATGAGTTGCAAGTACACGCCGATGATGGCCTCTTTAAGCTCAGTTTTTTGAGTCTTTGCCTGAACTCTTTTGCGAATGATTTGCGACAGATTGCCCAGTTCTATTCTCTTGTTCACGAGTGGCAGGTACTTTTTTTCTTCTTCTGTTGCGTTTGCTGAGGCCAGCCTCAATAGCCAATGGCACACTTTGCGCGCAGTAGTTCCATGCGGATGCCGCACCTCCGCCTCCAATCCCCTCTTCACGACGGAAAGGTAGTCTTTGACCAGCAGACCGTGAGGCAGAGGTTTCACGCTTTCTTTCATCAGTCCTCTCAGTGCCGCACGCACAAGGCAGCTCAAGGCCACATCGGATTTGACGCATTCCTGTTCGTCCATGACGCGAATTTCAAGAGCTCGTCTGTCAAACCTGAAAATCGTGCCGCGCGAATTTACCCACTCCTGACCAAGCAGTAGCTCGTCGGCGCCTCTGTTTGCCAAATCCTTCGAGTATTTGTCTATGATTTTTGCCTCGTATTCTTGAAACGAGGACACGTACTCTGGAATCACATCGCCGCTTACTGAAGGCACTTCACGCTGGTTTTCGGCGTAAAACCGCAACCTGTTATCTGTGTCGTCTCCAAATTTGCTTTCGTATATGGGTGAGGAGGCTGCAACAGCAGGCAGATAAACAGAGACCTGTGCGAGCAAATTGTGTAGCAGCACTCCGTCTCGCTCGCTGGCGTAGGGCAGGTTGAGTTGGTAGCTTTGAATGTTGAGCCATCCTTGGCGTTTCAGGTTGAAGATCTTGCTGTATGCTTCGTAGATTTGTCTGTGGCGGTGAGGCCATACGCCTGTCTCATCAAGCTTCAGCAGAGGGTGCATTCCTGTTCCGAGAAGATTAGCTCCGTGCTTACGGTGGAGGAAGTCATTCATGGTTGTGACGGCTTGCTGCATGGTTTCCTCGAAGGCCATCGGCGACTTGAAGGGCTTGTTGGGCTTGATTTCCATGACGTGTAGCTGGAGCTCTTTGCCGAACGTGAAAGCAGGCATCTCAATCGAGTTGACTACGCGGCCACGGAAGCCTTTCATAATTTTGTCGACGATGGGTAGCGCTCTGAGGTTGCTGTCCACCACCGAGTATTCATGTTCAGGTCCAAGCACTTCAAGCGTTCTGTACGTGTCTATTCCTCTTTTCAACAGTGTGTTTTTCGGTTCTGAAATTTAACTATAGACATGCGTTAATCTTAAATACGTAATTCGCAATAGCGAGCATTTCAATCATCTGGTGTCACTTGGGTGCTGGTTGTCTCAAACCTCGACTTGGCAAAAAACGTACAGGCAATAAGCCCCGCAAAATTTCTCGGATCACAAAGTAAAGGATTCACTCTCAACCTAGACAGCAACTATAGATACTTGAAAACAGGCTACTACGTGTCCATGCACGCCGAAATCCTAGGCAACCCCGTCATCCCTGCAAGCAAAAACATTATTGACGCGAACAGAACACCTATTCTTCTGCTCAAGGCACAGAAGGCAGGCATACCGACCCTGCCCAACCTCACCACGGGCTCAGTTAAACAAATACTTGAAGAAACCACATTTCCAATCGTGCTCTTTGCCGTCAACCCTTTCATGTACGATGGCTACAAGATCGCCAAAAATAGAAGCGCTCTCTACCGGGCTGTGAAAAGTCTCGGAATGAACTACAAATTCGCCGTATGTGTTCAGCCTCTCATAGGCGAAATGGTATCGTTCAAGTCGATCTTTGGAAAATGTGCGCAGAGCGAGGCATTGAGAAAGATTTCTGAAAGAGTCTTTGAGGTTTTCAAGATTCCGATCTGCAAGCTGCATGTTCAGCGCACTGAGAAAGAAACCTATCTCTGCGGCTTTCAGCCTCTTCACAGAGAAGAGATTCTCCCCCCCGATGTAGATGTGATCTGCGAGCAAATTTCTGAAATGTCCAGAACGGTGACTGTGGTTGGCTAGAATAGCCTGCTTTGTTGAAAAGTACAATTTCTCTGACCCAAGAGAAGAAAAGGCGCTCGGCAATTTCAGGCACACAGCCGAAGACTTCGGCCACGAATTTAACTTCATGTTCAGAGAAGACATCTCCCAGATCCCCAAATACGATGCAGTGTTCATAAGAGCTACAACTGACCCGCTGTTCACGTCCTACGTGGTCTCCCAAATCGCCGCCGAACTAGGCCTCAAAGTCGTAGACGACCCCGAGTCAATACAAATCTGTGGCAACAAAATCCACCAATACGCACTGTTTAAGAAATATGGTATCCCGCACATTCCAACCATTTTCGTCAGCAAAGAAGACATGCACCACAAGCGGCTGATGGAAATCTTCAGAACTCTCGGAAAACCCGTCGTGATCAAGGCACCCTACACAAGCTTTTCACGCTACGTGGAAAAAGCAGCCTGCGAAACCAGCTTCCGCGAAGTCGCAAAACGCTTCTTCAGAAAATCCGATATCTTGGCCGTCCAGGAGTTCATGCCTACCGCCTTCGACTGGCGCGTCGGCGTGCTGAACCGCCAAGTGCTGTACGTTTGCAAATACATGATTCCGAAAGGCAGATGGAAGCACGGTGCCAAGCGTCGGGGAAAACCCACGTTTGTGTGGGGCAGAACCGTGGCCCTGAAACAGGAAAACACGCCTGCACCGTTGAAGGAACTGGCACTGAAGGCATGTGAAGTCATAGGCCACGGACTTTACGGTGTAGACATCAAAGAAGCTAACGGCAACTATGTAGTTGTGGAAGTGAACGACAACCCAAGCATATACGCAGGCTACGAAGACCTCAGAAACCGCGACCTCTACGGAAAAATCATCAACTACCTCACCAATTGAAGTCTTCATACATGATGGAAACTGGCCACAGAAAGGTTAAGCCTTATATTGCGAGTCTCTTTCGTTTCTCGCGCTAGTGACGCTGGATGGGAATACGAGACTTTTTCGGCCGGCTGTTTTCGCCGCTTACGAATCTTCTCAGGCGCGAGTTCTCGTTCATATCTGGCAACTATTTGATTCTCATCGTCAGCTGGATGATTATGGATATTGCTATGGAAACACCTGTCCCGTACTATCAGCTTTACGTCCAAGCTTTGGAGGGAACGGGCATGGCATTGGGAATCATTGGTTTTGCCAATTTCATTGCGATGGCTTTGGTGGCGTTTCCAGGAGGCTACCTTGCCGATAAATACGGGAGACGCTGGCTCATAACAACCATGACCTTCGGATTGGCGTTTTCCTACCTATTCTATGCTTTCGCTCCTGAAGGCCACTTTGACATCTTGGGAATTACGGTGCAAGGTTGGCATTTCATACTTGCCGGCGCCACTATACAAGGCCTTTGCCTGATCTATCAGCCTGCCCTCTTCGCGATGGTCCAAGATTCGCTTCCTCCAGAAAGAAGAGGTGTAGGCTCATCGCTCATACAGATGATTCATGGAACCTTCAACACACCGGGCCCCGTGATCGGCGGCATGCTTCTGTTAATATTCGGTCTTGTCCCGGGCATGAGAATAGTCTACCTGTTTGTATTCGCACTCTTCCTCGGCGCTGCCATATGGCGACTCAGACTGAAAGAAACGATAACGAACGCGGAGCCTATTCGCTTCAGGTATTTCATCTCCTCGTACCCTCAGGCCTTCAGGGAGTGCTGCATCAATGTCTGGAAAACTGTTCCAAAATCTGTGCTGTGGCTCTTCACAGTTCAAATCATGCTGATGTTCGCGAACGCCCAAATCAACGTGATTAACTCGATATACGCGATTGAAAATCTCGGGATTCCTAAGGAACTCTGGTGGCTGGCGTTCGTTCCCCTTCTGATCACCATGATTGTTGCCTCCATTCCCATCGGAAAAACCATCGACCGCATCGGTCCGAAAATTCCTCTTATGCTTGGGCCAATTACGCTTGCCTTGTCCACCACGCTGTTCGTGTTCGGCAACTTCTTCACTGTCATGGTTTCAATGTGCCTCAACGGCCTAGTGTTCCTACTGATAATGTCGTCAGCCATGACCCTCACCGCAAGCCTCGTTGAGCCCGAAAACAGAGGCAAAGTCAGAGGATTCCTCAACTTCATAGGCTACATCTTCACAGCCACCGGCATGCTCCTCGGCAACTTCTTCTACAACCTCTACCCACCACTTCCATTCTTCATAACAATCATACTGACCGCCCCAATGGTTCTCATAATCGCTTTTCGCATACACAAACCCTCAAAACAAACAACAACCTACTGAACCGCTGAACGGCAAAGGCTTCGACAGCTATTTATTTTGAACCCAACAATCAGTCATGAACACGGAGAGACTATTCTTGAAGCTGGGTAAGGCTGTTGAAGATTACATGTTGACGAAGACCATGTCTGTCAACGAACTTGTATTGCAGATGGAAAAGGCCTGGGGCTTTACGGCTGGGAAGCTGGCCACGGCTGTGGGCATACTGGAGCGGATGAACAGGGAAAAAGACTGCAAAAAGTTTCTTTCATTTACTGGCAACCTCGTGGCCACGGGAACGCGCGGGGTCCTCAGAGAACTTGTGAAGCGAAAACTTGCAGACATCATCATCACAACCTGCGGCACGATCGATCATGACATTGCGAGGTGCTGGAAGAGTTACTACCGAGGCTCATTTGTAATGAACGATTCGAAACTCCGCAACGAAGGCATCAACCGTTTGGGCAACGTTTTGGTGCCTAACGACAGCTACGGCGTGATTATTGAGAAGAAAATGCGAGTGCTGCTTGAAGCTCTGTGGGCAGAAGGTATCAAAGAGGTCTCGTCCAGTCAGTTCTGCCGCGAAATAGGTCGACGAATCTGCAACGAGACCAGTATCCTCTACTGGGCCGCCAAAAACGACATACCCGTCTATGTGCCAGGCATCACGGACGGTGCGGTGGGCTATCAGACGTGGCTTTTCTCGCAGGACCACGACTTCAGGCTCAACTTGCTCAAGGACGAAGGCCAACTGAGTGACATCATCTACTCGGCGAAGAAGACAGGCGCCCTCATCGTGGGCGGAGGCATTTCGAAGCACCACACGATATGGTGGAACCAGTTCAAGGGCGGGCTGGACTACGTGGTTTACGTGAGTACGGCTGATGAGTGGGATGGCAGCCTTTCAGGCGCGCGACCGCGTGAGGCAGTTTCATGGGGAAAAATAAGCGCAAAAGCCAAGCGGATAATGGTGGAAGGCGATGCCTCAGTAATTCTGCCTATAATGACGAGTGCGCTAATAGAAAGAATGGGGAAAACTTAAGAGACGGCTTTGAAGAGCCACGAAAGATCAG
>CAYGYI010000022.1:0-13559 GCA_964354055.1 uncultured Candidatus Bathyarchaeia archaeon
GTCTACTATGAGACTGTTAGGAAGAACAAAAAAGGCTCTCTAATTCCTGTGACCATGTCCTCTGCCCCAATCATGCTCCAAGGCAAGCGTTTGGGTGACGTAGTTTTGTATAGGGACATCACCGAGCGCAAGCTGGTGGAGGAGGCGTTAAAAGAGTCGGAAGAGAGATTGAGGAGCATTGTTGAAAACTCGAGCGACCAGATATTCATGTTAGATAGGAACTACAGATTTTTATCCATAAATAAGACCGCGGCAAATCTTTTCAGGAGTTCTCCTCAAGAGATGCTCGGCATGTCGATATCTGAGATATTCCCGGAAACAATTGCAGCCCAATTCTTGGAAAATATCAAAAGTGTATTTGATACTGGCAAGAGCATGTTTATAGATGAAAAAATGGTTGTCAAAGGTCGTGAATTGTATAACAGTACCAGCCTAGATCCTGTCAGAGATGATAGAGGAAGAGTGATTGCAGTCACCGGGATTGTTAGAGACATCACTGAACGCAAGAAAGCAGAAGAGCGTCTGAAAGAAATAAACAAGGTACTTGAGGTCACGAATGAGAAGCTGCACGTTGTCGGTGGCCTGACGAGGCATGACGTGCGAAATAAGCTCTCCGCTATAACTGGAAACGCCTACCTGTTGAGGCAGAAGTTGGTTGGAGATGCTAAAGCGTTGGGACAGCTGAACGAGATGGAAGCAGCAATTCGGCTGGTGGAAGAGATTTTCGAGTTCGCAAGAATCTACGAGAAGCTTGGCGTCGCGCGCGCAGGTTCCTATTTCAATCATTAAAACCAAACTGAATATCGAAAAGAGTAAAGTTATACCATTGATGCCCAGTAGCAAACATTATATCTTCAACATTGCAACTGTTAAACTGCAAAAGTAATTGATTTGGTGCTGGTATGGCCAAGGCTAGAGTAGTCGTTAATGGCATAATTCAAGGGGTTGGCTATAGAGCCTTAGTTAAGCAGGTAGGAAAACAGCTGGGTTTAAAAGGATTAGTCAGGAACCTTGAGGACACCAAAGTTGAAATTTCTTGCGAGGGACAAGAGGACAATATACGCGAGTTCCTGAGGCAAATCAATAGGAAGTCGGAAGACAGAGATGTCTTAGGCATCAATGTAACTGGAATCGAATGTTATTGGGAAGGCCAAAGCGATTATCGTTCAGCATGGAAAGAACATGCAGGATTCGAAATAGACTATCAAGTTGAAGGCGTGACACCAGTCGACAAAGAAACACTGGAAAGCCAAGAATTCGCCAAACTGTATTTCATAGGATTTCGAGACGAAATGAAAGGATTCAGGCATGAAACAAACAAGAATTTCGAAATAATGGATGCAAAATACGGCGACATATCAAAAGAACTGAAAGAATTCAGAAAGACCGTGAAAGAGTTCTTAGACGCTTTTCTCGCTGAATCCAAGGACAAAGATCGATCTTAACAGAAAAAGAGAGAAATAATAGGAAACGTCTCCAGCTCTATGAAGTTGCAGCTTTCACATCTGTCGTATAGAAACACGTTTTGAATCCTTACCGCTTCATTTACATGCATCCAATATCTAGAAAAGGTTCTTCGTAAAGAGATGATCCCATGACATGCCGCATTGACATACAATCACGTAGTCATGGGAGTGTTTGTGGCGTCATTAGGGGGTAGTTGTCTTTGTTTTGTGTGTTTATTGTGTAGGGCGTGTCTCCTATGCCGTCGGCTCCTGTCATGTTTTGGTCTGGTCCGTGGTATTGGTCTGTGCCGTTGTAGTTGCTCCAGTAGTTGCCGCCTGCTGGGTAGCCGTCATCCCAAATGTTAGGCCAGCCTAAGCTTAAACCAACCTGGTTTTTGTTGTGGATGAGGTTGTTGTGGTAGATTTTGTTTCCACGGGACTGTTCAGCCCAGATGCCGGAGGTGCAGTTTTCAACGTGGTTTAGTGTGACCGTGTTGTTGGTTGAGAATTCCAAGTTTATGGCGCCGTATCCGGGTTCCACTTGGGTTGTGTTCGTTATCGTGTTGCCTATTACTGTGTTGTTTGTTGCTCCGTAAAGCCAGATCGCTCGCAAGTAGCCGTTTCTGATTTCATTGTGTTTCACTGTACAGTTGGAGGCTAGGTCGAGGTGGATGCAGGTTACGAGATTCAACACTCTAATGTTTATGATGTTGCATCCTGTTGCGTTCCACACCCTTAAGCCGAAGACTGCGCCTGTGCTGTTTCTGATGGTAAGGTTAGCCACGGTAACATAGTTGGCCATTTTTATGAGAATTATGAACGTGCTTCTGTTCCCGCGCTCGAGAATCACGGAGTCTCTGTTTTGCCCTTTGATGGTGAGGCTTTTGGTTACTTCGACGTTTTCACGGTACAAGCCGGAGGATATCACCAAGGTGTGGCCGTCAAGGGTCTCGTTCGCGTTTATTGCCTCCATGATCGTATCGTAGCCTCTGCCTGTATTAATGTTAACCACCTTTCCAGACTTCAACGTGACGAAAACAAATACAAGAGCCAACACTAAGATGATGCACAAAGCTCCTATCCAGACGACAACCTTCTTGTCCATTTGGACATGCACCTATTCTGGAGAATTCATGTTTTCCATAAAGTGTTTCTGCAATTTTATTGTTTCGGTGCTGTCTTTCGCCGTAGCGTAGCTTTCCAAGCGTTCGAGGTTGAGTTCTATAAAGGTGTGCCCCCACGCAAAGATTGAGAGCAGTTGTTCGGCATGATCTTTGAAGTCTGCAATGTAGAGGGCCGCTGCCAAGGCTTCGACAGTAGATAGTTTGCCCGGCTTGGCGAAGTTGACAGGGTTGCCAGCAATCAGGAAGGGCAGACACCGCGAGGTTCCTCTAACATGTCCTCGCAAAACCTCTTCAGCATGCTCCCAACTGCAGTCCAAGGCAACCAGTCCAAAAGCCTCCATGCGCCGCCTGTCTTCCGGCGAAAAGGCCTTCTCAGCAAACGGGTTAAGCACTATCGCCTGTTTCGGCAGATAACGTAACTGCGAAACCGTCCGAACGAATCCGTGGCGCTCAAGCTTGAGTGCTGAACATTTTCGCGGGTCGCATTGTCTTGCGTGGTAGATGGTGATTCTAACTTGGTTTGGCACTTGGTTTTCGCACCTTCAGGTGGCTCATGGGGTCGTTGAGGATCTGCGGAATCCAAGTGATTAGGTCAGTGGCCACCATGTGCGGACCTGTCTCCTCAAAGACGAAATCACCCGCCGCGCCGTTTACAAAAGCGCCTGCCACAGCCGCCTCAAACGGTTCAACACGCTGCGCAAGAAAAGCGGCAACGATGCCTGAAAGCACGTCCCCTGTACCGCCCACCGTCATGCTCGGATTGCCCGTATAGTTAAGCTTAACACGTCTGCCATCAGAAACCACATCCACCGCACCTTTCAACAGAATCACTGCGCCGAGTCCTGCAGCTGTCTTCTGCACCTCGGAAACCTTGGCCTGCAAACCTTCTGCGAGCCTGCTACCTGTAAGGACAGCATACTCACCTGGGTGCGGAGTCAGCACCATGGGCACTTTGAGCTTTCTCTTACAGTCAGCGAAGGCCTTCAACGCGTCGGCATCCAAGAGCAACGGCTTCCCAGCGGCTTCCACGATGTTGACAACTTCCTTGACAGTTCTTCTAGTTTCGGCGTGCAGACCGAGACCGGGCCCGAAGGCCACGGCGTCAACGCGTTCAACATAGGCCTTGAGATCAGACAGGTTGCGCTCGTTCAAGCGGCCTCCTTCCAGCTTCACGGTTATCAGATCCGGCGACATTGAGGAAAGCGCTTGCGCTGTTTTCTCTGGCGCGGCAACGTAGACGAGGTCGACGCCCGTACGCAGGGCGGCCAGCGCCACCAGCGCAGGTGCACCTGAGTAGGTTTCGCTTCCGCCGATGATCAGCAGGCGTCCGAAATCTCCCTTATGCGACTCTGAAGGCCTAGGTCGTGTGACCGCTAGAACGTCGCCGGGGCCCGCAAGCTTCTCGAACTCTTCGGGCAGGCCAATATCTTTTACTATTAGGCTACCTACGTGTTTCTTTGCTTTTTCAAGGCCCGTCTTCGTTTTATGAAAGGTGATTGTGAGGTTTGCTTTGACTGCTTCTCCGAGGACCTCGCCGGTGTCCGAGTCAATTCCCGTGGGCACATCGACAGCGACGCGGTAGGCTTCAGTGCCGTTGATATGCTTAACGAGTTGCACAATCGGCGGACGCAACGTTCCCTTGGTTCCTGTGCCCAGCAACGCGTCTATGATTATGTCAGCGTCGATTTTCGGTATGAGGCTACTGTCGTAGATCTCATGAACTATGATTGCATCTCTCAGGAATTGGAGAGCTTCCCAGTTTGCCTGTGTCGAGGCGTCAGTGATGTCTCTGACTTTGCCTGCGATTATGACTATGACTTTGAAACCTAACGAGAGCAGATGCCGTGCTGCCACGAATCCGTCGCCTCCGTTTCCTCCTAGACCACAGAAGATGGCTACTGATTTTGTTGGTTTGAATCTTGAAGCCACTTCTGAGGCCACGGCGTGACCTGCGTTCTCCATAAGCAACAGCCGTGGAACGCCAAAATACCCTGCGTTAATCTCCAGCGCGCGCATCTCGCGGCTTGTGGTGGGGCCTTTTTGTGGCATGTTAGAATCCTCTGAGGTTAATTCGTTGGAACAGGAGATAAGCGTATCCATGCAAGCTTGCGCAGTTGCAGGCTAGCGCCCCGCTGTTATGTCAAACTAGTCGTTGAGTGTAGCAAAATTTTTAATATACAACAGTTAAGATTATGTTGAGGTAACTTGTATGCCTACAGCGTTTGTGTTGATAAACACTGAGATAGGTTCAGAGGCCGATGTCCTGAAGGATCTGAAGAAGGTTGAGGGCGTCGAGGAAGCCTACGCGGTCTACGGAGTCTATGATATAATCGCAAGAGTCAAGGCCAACACGATGGACAGACTTAAGGAAATCGTGACATGGCGAGTTCGAAGGCTGGACAAGGTCAGATCAACGCTCACCATGATAGTGGTCGAGGAAAACAAGTAGCAGACCACTCCTCTTTTTTATCCGAGAGACCAGCAAACACTTTTTTAGCATTTTAGTCCTAACCCTACATGCTAGACGCGTGAAGCAGGCAACCACATGAACAGGAAAACAATGCACATCGGATTCGACGACACAGACTCAACGCGGATGGGATGCACCACGTACGTTGCGGCCTTGCTTGTGGAGAAGCTCGAAACGCTTGGCGCCGCCTTTATCGATTATCCGAATTTGATCAGACTTAACCCAAACGTGCCGTGGAAGACCCGCGGGAACGGCGCCCTCTGCCTCAGAATAGAATACAAAGAAAATGTGGAGAAAAAAATAAAAGAGACTGTAATCAGCACAGTTGAAGAATGCTCCGATTTTGAATGGAAAGGTACTGACCCAGGTATAGTGTTCTTTCCAACAGCAAAGATTCCCAGAGACGTTAAGGTGTTTGCGAAGAACGCGATAAAAGGCGTGGTGACTCTTGAAGATGCCTTAAGGATTTTGAGTAGATTCGGCGCTGAGGCGGTGGGCTACAAGAAAGGCAGAGGCATAATCGGCGGCCTAGCAGCAATCGGCGAGACTCTCGAGCGAGACTACACACATGAGATTCTCGCATACCGAACTCCCGCCAACTGTGGAACGAAACGGAAGGTTGACGAAGCTTCGATCTTCGAGATGGACAAAGTCACTGCGCCCTCCACATTCAACAATGTGGATGAGGAAAAAGGCAGAGTGATAATCACGCCGCGCGGTCCAGACCCGATTCTGTTTGGCATCCGGGGCGAAACGACAGAAGTTGTCAAAAAGGCCTTCGGAATTGTGAGGCCTCTTGAACTCGTGGAGAGATGGGTCGTTTTCCGAACGAACCAAGGAACAGATGCGCATCTGAACCGAATTGCTGACCTCAGCCATGCTGAACCGTTCAGCTCAATCATTGCTGGAGGCACCGTGTCCGCAAATCCGACGATGATTCGTGGTAGACACGTCATTTTCTCAATAAGGGATGAAAGCGGGCAAGTTGACTGTGCGGCCTATGAGCCTACGGGCGCGCTTCGGAAGGTCGCCATGAGGCTTATGGTTGGGGATGTTGTGGAAATTTATGGTGCTGTACGCGCTCCCGCAGGAGGCAGGCCGTTGACGGTCAACTTGGAGAAGCTAAAGGTTATCAGACTTGCGCCGAAGCTGATTTTTCAGAATCCTGTTTGTCCGAAGTGTGGCAAGAGGCTCAAATCTATGGGGAAAGGTCAGGGTTTCAGGTGCGAGAAGTGTGGCTCAAAGCACTGGGAGCTTGCGAAGATCGAAGTCAGCATCAGTCGCGACATCAAGAAGGGGCTTTACTTCACGTCTGCTAGGTCGCAGCGGCATTTGGCCAAGCCTTTTAGGCGTTATGGGTTGGAGAAGCGTCGCGGGTCGTTTGAAGGCATGGCTGAGGGCTGGCATTCTCCGTGGCGTTAGTCTGGTTCGACTTTGAACATTTCGCACAGCAGATGGTAGAGTTCGTCGCCACCCTCCACTTTTGAGAACATGTCTTTCTCGGCCTTGAGTACTCGTCCCATGTTTTTGTAGGTCTGCCTCCACTCAAGCTCCTTCCAGAGCAGCTTGTAGTTTTTAAGTTCGAGCCATGCTCGGAAAATGAGCACGACGAACATACCGAGTGTGAGCACTAGGTTCAGTAGATATATGTCCAGCAGGTCCGTGGTTCTTCACCTCCGCGGCCGGTATGCTCTTACTATTCGTGCAAAACGCATTTAAATAAACTCGCGTGAATAATTTATCTGGCGAGGATTTGAATGAGTGAGATTTTTCCACAATTAGGTTTTCAGGTGGGCACAGGCGCCGTAGGCGGCTTCATCGTCGGCTACGCCGTAAAGAAGCTCAGCAAACTCGTGGCCATCGTGATAGGCCTGTTCCTTGTCGCGCTGATCTATCTGGGCACGCAGGGCATAATCAGTATTAACTACGGTGCGCTTTGGGACGCAGTGGGCAACGCGCTTGGCCTTGCAGGCTCAGGGTTCTCATGGCTCGTTGGCATAATATCGCTTCTTCCCTTTGCAGGCACATTTGTCGTCGGCTTCCTGCTAGGCTTCAAAATAGGTTAGCAAAATAGTTTAAATTCGCGAGCCTCGTTTATCCTCTGAAAAGCCACATTACAGTGTTATTGGAGAGTCTGAACGTTGGAGAAGTTCCCTGTCGAAGAGTACCGTCTTCCATTCTTCAAGGAAACGGGCTACGTTAGAAAGCTGTGTCCGAAATGTGGAGAGTATTTCTGGACGCAGAACGCTGACCAGAAGACGTGCGGCGAGGCTTCGTCGTCTGGATGCGCAGACTACACATTCATCGGTAATCCGCCCACGAAGCGCAAGTATTCGTTGCCTGAGATGCGTGAGGCGTTTCTGTCGTTTTTCGAGAAGCAGGGTCACGCCCGGATCAAGCCTTATCCGGTGGTGGCACGATGGCGGGATGACATTTACCTTACGCATGCGAGCATTATTGATTTTCAGCCCTACGTGACTGAGGGTATTTCGCCTCCGCCTGCGAACCCCCTGGTGATTGCTCAGCCTTGCATTCGTATGGTTGACATTGCGAACACCGGGCCCACATTTGGAAGGCACATGACGATTTTTGAGATGGGTGGGGCGCATGCGTTCAATTATCCCGACAAGGAGGTTTACTGGAAGGACCAGACTGTGCGGTATCACCATGACTGGGTTACTCGAGATTTGGGCGTGAAGGGTGAGGAGATCGTCTACAAGGAGGGCGTGTGGGTGGGTGGAGGCAACGCGGGACCTGATGTTGAGTGTGTCATCCGAGGTATGGAGGTGGCCACGCTCGTGTTCATGCAGTTCAAAGTTGTCAACGACCAATTCGTGAAGTTGCCGATTCGCACGGTGGACACGGGCTACGGCATTGATCGCTACGCGTGGATCAGCCAAGGCGCGCCCAGCGGGTTCCACGCCATATACGGCGACCTTCTTGATAAGATATTCAAGATGGCGGGGCTCACGAAAATTGATGGTAAACTACTGACGAAGATTGGGAGAGTGTCGGGCCTCGTTAGTTTGGACAAGACGGCCAGTAGGCTTGTAACTAGGAAGCGGGAGGCGGAGCTTGCAGGCATAAGCGTGGAGGAGCTTGACAGGTTTCTGGTGCCTATTGAGAACGCTTTTGCGGTTGCGGATCACACGAAGTGTCTCAGCTTCATTCTGTCTGAGGGCGTGGTGCCTTCGAACATTCAGGAAGGCTACCTTGCGAGGCTCATCTTCCGTCGGGTTTACCGACTGCTCAAAATGCTTGACATTCAGGACAAGCTGTACGATATTATGGACATGCAGATCGCTCACTGGTCAGGCGACTTCCCGCAGTTGAAGGAGATGCAGAACGAGATCATGGAGATGCTCAAGAGCGAGGAGGCCAAGTTTGAGGAGACCATCACTCGTGGCGAAGGCATGGTCAAACGCATATCCGCTGAGCTTAAGGCGAAGAAAAAGAGCGAAATCCCGATTGAGACGTTGACGGAGTTGTACGATTCACATGGGCTTCCGCCTGAAATCGTGAGACAGGCAGCTGAGAAAGAGGGTCTTCGAGTTGAGGTACCTGACAACTTTTACGCGTTGATTGCTCAGAGGCACATGCAACTTTCGAAGCCCGTGGAGGAAGAAGAGGCCAAGCACGAAGCATGGCTGGAAAAAGCAGTCGAAGGCCTGCCGCCGACCGAGATGCTCTACTACAAGGATCAGTATATGCGCGAGTTCGAAGCCAAAGTCCTCAAAGTAGTAGGCGACAACTACATTGCGCTTGATAGAACCTGCTTCTTTCCTGAAGGCGGAGGGCAACCTGCAGACGGCGGCCACCTAGTCTTCGACAATACCAAAGCGGAGGTCGTGGACGTACAGAAAGTCGGCCGAGTCATCCTGCACAAGGTCAAAGGCGCAGTTCCGAAAGCAGGCATCAAAGTCAAAGGCGCTATCGACTGGGAGAAGAGGTACAGTCTCATGAAGAACCACACGGCCACGCATGTGATCGGTGGCGCGGCGAGACGTGTGCTGGGTTTGCATGTGTGGCAGTATGGCACGCAGAAAGGCGTTGAAAGCAGCAGGCTGGACATTTCGCACTATCGACGGTTGACGCTTGAGGAAATACACAAGATCGAACAACTGGCCAACGAGGCGATACTGTGCAACATCGAGGTTGAGACGACTTGGCTTCCACGGAACGATGCGGAAAGCCGCTACGGCTTCAGGCTATATCAGGGCGGCGCGATTCCGGGCAAGGAGATCCGCGTGGTCAAGGCGGGAGACTGGGATGTTGAGGCATGCGCGGGCACACACCTAAAGAACACAGGCGAAATCGGCTTCATCAAAGTAACGCACACAGAGCGTGTGCAGGACGGCGTGGAGAGACTCACGTACTCAATAGGCATCCCAGCGGTGAAGGCCGTGCAGAAGAATGAAGAGCTACTCATGAAGGTGGCTGAGATGCTGAGCGCACCGCTGGAAAAGCTGGATAAGACCGTGGATCGGCTTACGAAGGAAGTGAAGGAGGCAAATGTGGAGCGGCGCAAGCTTGTCAAGGAACTGGCTGAACGGGAAAGCACAGATCTAGTCAAAACTGCGGAAGAGATCGAAGAAGTAAACGGTGTCAAGCTGGTCAAGCGAGACTTCAAGGAGGAGATTAACGTTGACCGCATGGTGCAAACGGCTAGCGAAATGATCAAAAGAGACGAGGCCACGGTGACGCTGTTCTACGGTTCAGATGGCAAGAACGCTAGGATAATGGTGATGGCAGGCAAGAAGGCGGTCGAGAAGGGCGTGGATGCAGGCAGAACCGTCAGAGAAGCCTCGGCAACTGTAGGAGGCGGAGGCGGAGGAAAACCCAACTTTGCACAAGGCGGAGGAACACAGGTCGAAAAGCTCCTAGATGCTATAAAAATAGCCACAGAGACATTGAAAAAACAGTTGAAAACCTAGAAAACATTGGTTTTCCCAGTAAGACTCGCGTGCGCTTTCAGGTGGATACGAGGTTTACGACTCGGACTACTTCCGCATAATGAGCAGCATGCGCACGCAGAACGCCAAACTCATATCAGGCTACTGGTACTAGAGCAAAGAGTGCTGAGTCACCTACAACATGGGCTACCACTTCATCTGAAAGCCTTCAAGTATGAGGTAAGCGGCCGCTTCCCATTTTTCACTTAACGCACAAAGACGCAGTTTCAAGTGTTGAACAGGCTACACGGTTTGGGTGGGCCCTTTTTTTGACGTGTTGCCCTTTCACGATATTGCGTTGCCTGATGCTTTTGGGTCTCCGCTCGTAGTGGTCGTGCAACTTAACCCTGTTGCACCCATGTGTACTCTCACGCGGAGAGTGTATATGGGCCTACGAGGCCGTGTGGTTCTTACCCGACCACCTAGACTGCCGCAGACGCCCGCGGCTGTTCCGTGTAGCCTGTCTTACTATATGAGATACGCCTGAATTAAATGTTGCGGTCACGAAGGCGCATGTGTGGGAATTCTGAGATCTTCCGCCACGTAATGCTTAAGTGTATCTATCAAGTATTACTATGCCCTAAATCTTCTTGAAGCGTGGCAAAACATGAACGGCAAACTTGAACTTGCCTACGGAGCCTCGATTGCGCTCGCTTTTCGTCTAAGCCTCTCTGTCCATGTGCCGTCTGCACGCTCAGACAGCCAACCCATCAAGCTGATCTTTGTCCATCATTCTTGCGGTTCGAACTGGCTCAGCGACGACAACGGAGGCCTAGGCATCGCGTTACGTGATAACGGCTATTTCGTGAGCGACACAAACTACAGCCTGGGGGCCTGACACAATTGGCAGCAGCACGGACATAGGCCACTGGTGGACTTGGTTCCGAGGCCCAAACAGTGCAACATACTTGGACGCGCTTTACGCTGAGAACGAGACGCACGCCTCCTATTCGCGGCTGGCAAGCGAGCCGGGCGGCGAAAACGAAATTATCATGTTCAAGTCCTGTTACCCGAACTCGGCGCTGAAGGGCAATTTAGATAATCCTGTTCCGCCTATTGACAGCAACCCGCTACGAGGCCAGAGCTGCGGATCGTAATACCACACCGTGGCAAACGCGAAAGGCATCTATCTTGACCTGCTCGAATACTTCAAAACGCGACCTGACAAGCTGTTCGTGATCATCACCGCGTCGCCACTGAGTGAAACGGCGTATGCGGATAATGCGCGTATCTTCAACAACTGGCTCGTAGATACGTATCTAGAGAACCATGCTCTGAACAACGTGTTCGTGTTCGACTTCTACAACGTGCTCACTACGAATGGTGGAGACGCAAACATAAACGATCTGAACCAGACTTCGGGCAATCATCACCGTCTGTGGAACGGCCTTGTGCAGCGCCAGACAGACGGAGATGATGATGCTAACCCGAATGTGCTCGAGTATCCGACGGGCGGCGATCACCCTAGCAGCGCAGGCAACCAAAAAGCCACAGCCGAGCTTGTACCAATTCTGAACAGAGCATACGCCGGAAAACAGGCAATCCCAGAATGCTCCCTGCTGGCATGCTTACTTGTCTTCACGTTGACTTCGTTCGCAATCGTAGCCCTCGCGAAAAGAACCCACAAGACAGCATAGCAGAAGCCATTGTTTTCTCTTTTAAACGAAGATCTTCTTTATAATGCAATGTATCTAGATACTTCAGATCAGAAGGCGTTTCCATGGGGCATTCGGCTGTTTGGAAAATTCAAGAGGAAATGATTGCCGACCTCCGAAAAAGAGGAATAACCATCCCAGAAAAGATAATGAACGACCTGAAAACAGCCAAAACGATCATCAGAATCTCCAAAGCAGCAAGCCTAGAAGACACAGCGCAAAACATCGAAACGTATCTCGCAAACATTGAATCCTTTCTAATCACCGAAGCCGAAAAACTCTTCGGAACAGAATACGCTGATGAATGGCTCAGAAAACTGGACAAGGCAGGCAAGACCGCCGACGAACCCGAAGATAATACGAGATTTGTTCCAGAGTTTCCAAGAGAACAGAAATGGATCCGAGTCAAACCGACCAACGACCTACCTCTAGAAATGTTGAAAATCATGGCAGACGAACTGAAACTCGCCTACAAGGCACAGCACGATGGCTACTTGCTCGTTTACGGCGAGGACAAACCAGTGAAGGATTTTGTGAAAAAGATGACTGCAAAACACTCTTCGAAAACTCGGTGAACTTTAAAGGTCACGCAACTGTTTTAACGCCTCACAGTGCAATAATCTTAATAGAAAAATGTTACAGAACTGTCTTAAACTAGATGGGCAGTAATGTGTTCCGGGAAATGGCGAGGACGCAGACTGAATGCCCTACATCAAAAAGATAGAGCTTAAAGGCTTCAAATCATTCGGACCTCAAGTCGTTAAAGTAGCTCTAGATAAGGGCTTCACCGTCATCACAGGCCCGAACGGCAGCGGAAAAACTAACATCCTAGACTCACTTCTGTTCGCGCTGGGCGAACTCAGCACGAGGAGACTCCGCGCTGAAAACGCGGCCAAACTCATATTTCATGGCTCGGAAACCGCTGGTCTCGAAAGGGCCAAGATGGCTAAGGCCATCATCCAGTTCGATAACGAAGATGGACGCATGCCCGTGGACACCGTCACCGTCACGGTTTCCCGCGAAGTCTACCGTAACGGACAGAGCGTCTACAGGCTTAACGGAAGGAGAATCTCGAGAGCGCATATTTTAGAAATTCTTTCAATGGCAGGCATCAGTTCCACAAGCCAAAACATCATTTTGCAAGGCACGATCACGCGCCTCACAGACATGGCTCCAATGGAACGCCGAAAAATAATAGAGGACCTCATCGGTATCGGCCAGTACGAGCTCGAAAAAGCAGGAGCAGAAGAAAAACTGCGCACAGCTGATATATCCATCCGAACAGCCATGGGCAGAATAGACGAAGTCCAGAAAAGACTGGATGACTTGGAAAGAGAGCGCAACGAACTCCTCAGATTCAACTTCATCCGAGAAGAAATCAAGAAATTCGAGTCAATCAAAATATCCAACGACATGGCTCAGGTGCAGAAGAGAGTAGAAGAAACGTCTGCACATGCCGACAAGGCCAGAGCTCAACTTGACAGAATAAGACAACTACGCGACGCGCAGAGAATGAAACGAATCGCCGTCGAAGGCCAGTGGAGAAAGCTCAGCTCAGAAATAGTCGAAGAAGGCGGATCACAAGTACTCAAAGTCCAGATAAAGATTGGCGAAATAAGGGCAAGGCAGACCGAACTGACAACCAAGATAAGCTCCGGGAAGACAAATCTCGAAGGCCTGAAGCGCATCAGACAAAACGACTCAGAACAATACGAATCCATCAGAAACGAAATCCGCGAAAACCGCCTCAAAATCAAGCAACTAAGGATAGAACATGACGCAATCGCCAACCAAATAGCAACTATGCAGACTGAGCATGATGCCCTGGCTGCAGAAGCCGCACACCTGTGGGACAACGTCGGAGAAAACAGCAAAAGACTCCGCGAAATCGAGATGCAGCTTGACAGCCACTA
>CAYGYI010000023.1:0-13535 GCA_964354055.1 uncultured Candidatus Bathyarchaeia archaeon
TCACCGAGCCAAACGTGAGCGGAAGCGACATCAACCGCATGGAAACCACCGCCACCAAATACGGAAACGAATGGTGGATAAACGGCACCAAGACGTTCATCACGAACGCCACGACGGCTGACTTCATGGTCGTGCTCACGCAGACAGACACCAAAATCAGACCCACACACCGAGGCGAAACCCTGTTCCTAGTCGAAAAAGACATGCAAGGTTTAGAGACTAACAAACTGCACAACAAGATGGGAGTGCGGTGCAGCGTGACAGGCGAAGTCGTCTTCAACAACGTAAAGGCCTTGGACGCGAGCATATTGGGCGAGCTTAACAAAGGCTTCTACTACTCAATGGAGTTTTTCGACAAGACCCGAGTTGGTGTGGCCGCCCAAGCCATAGGAATGGCACAGGGCGCATGGGAAATCGCCTTCAAATACAGCAAACAACGCGAAGCCTTCGGACAGCCGCTGATGCAACACGAGCTCATAGGCGGCGTACTGGCCGAGCACATGACCAAAATCGAAGCCGCAAGATGGCTAATGTACCGTGCGGCATGGCTGGTGGACGCAGGCAAGCTGGATCCCATGATTACTGCGATGGCTAAGCATTACGCGGCCCGCGTGGCAATGGAAGCCACCGACTTCGCCATACAAGTCCTCGGAGGATATGGCTACTTGGGCGACTACCGGGTCGAACGCTACCACCGAGACGCGAAAATCACCGAAATCTACGAAGGCACAAGCGAAATCCAGAAACTAACCGTCCTCAAGTACCTGCTCCGCAAATTCTAAATGAACAGAACACACATGAGCACTGCAAAGGTGAAGATGGATGAGTAAAGCATACGAAACGGTGAAGGTTGAACGCGATCAAAGCGTGCTGTGGATAATACTGAACAGAACGCACAGACTGAACAGCTTCAACGACGTACTGCTGGAAGAGCTAGGCGACGCGCTCGACACTGCCGAGAAAGACTCAAGCGTCAAATGCGTAGTCATCATGGGCGACGGCGACCGAGCCTTCAGCGCAGGTGCCGATCTAACCATGTTCGGCAAGGCCACACCGGTGAAAGCTGAAGAGTTCTCACGATTAGGCCAGAAAGTGTTCGGAAAAATCGAGGAAATGAGCAAACCCGTAATAGCAGCCATCAACGGCTTCGCACTCGGCGGAGGCCTCGAATTAGCCATGGCCTGCGACTTCCGCATAGCCGCAGAACACGCCGAACTCGGAAACCCCGAAATCTCGCTGGGACTAATCCCAGGCTGGGGCGGAACCCAAAGACTCGTCCGACTGATCGGTCTGCCACGGGCGAAAGAGGTCATAATGGTTCCCGGCATGAAGCTCAAAGCAGACGAAGCACTGAAAATCGGCCTCGTCAACAAAGTTGTGCACTACGACAAGCTGAGGGAAGAGGCCTCGGCGCTGGCTCAGAAACTGTCCGATGGACCGCCCGTAGCTATGAAGTATGCGAAGCATGCCCTGAACTATGGAACACAAGTGCCTCTCGAAGCGGGACTGCGCATGGAAGCCAGCATGATGGGCTTAACGTTCTCAACAGAAGACCTCAAAGAAGGCGTCGAAGCACTATTCGCCAAACGCAAACCAGAATTCAAAGGCAAGTAAACACAGCCTCTCTTTTTCTTTATATCCCAATCCAACCGAAATATAGCTAGGCAGAAGTGGTTGATGTGCAAAAAGTAGCAGTCATAGGCGTCGGCAACTCAAAATTCGGCATCAGAACCGATGTCAATGTTTCGGAGTTGACTTTTGAGGCGGTCAAGCCTTCGCTTGAGGATGCAGACTTGGCCGCGAGCGACATCGAGTTTGTGGCCCTAGGCTCTGTTGGCGCGGGCGCGTGGTATGAAGAGCTGTTGCCTGCCGTAATCACAGGCGAATACTGCGGTTTGACTAAGGCAGGTTTGATGCGCGTTGAGGCCGCATGCGCGAGCGGCAGTGCGGCGTTCTTCGCTGCCTATGCCGCCGTGGCTAGCGGTCACTGCGATATTGCGATGGCGCTTGGCGTGGAGAAGATGCGTGAGATTGACACACCTACGGCGATGGAGTGGATCGGCAGGGCAGGCTACTACTTCTGGGAATTTCACAACTTCGGCCTCACGTTTCCGGCCTATTATGCGTTGTATGCGAACGCGCACATGGCCAAATATGGAACAACAGAAGAGGATCTGGCTCTCGTGGCGGTTAAGAGCCACAAGTACGCCGCCATGAACCCAATCGCACAACTCACAAACAAGATCACCGTCGAAGACGTGCTCAACAGCATGGTCATAGCCTCACCGCTCAAGCTCTACGACTGTTCGCCCATGACAGACGGAGCCTCAGCGATCATCGTGGCCTCAGAAGAGAAAGCCAAACAGCTAAAGATAGACACACCCATCTGGGTGGCAGGCATCGGCTACTCGTCAGGAACAGCCAACCTGAGCAAGCGCGCTAACTTCGTGGGTCTGGATGCAAGTGTGCTGGCCGCGCAACGTGCCTATAACGCGGCTGGCGTCACGCCTGACAAGATAGATTTCGCGGAGGTTCACGACTGTTTCACGATTGCCGAGATTATGGCGTATGAGGATTTGGGTTTCTGCGGTCGAGGCGAAGGCGTCAAGCTTCTGCGGGAAGGTCAGACAGAGATTGGCGGAAAGATTCCGGTGAACATGGACGGCGGGCTCAAGGCGAAGGGTCACCCGATAGGTGCCACCGGGTGTTCGATGATCTACGAGCTTACTCGGCAACTGCGTGGCGAAGCAGTGCAGAAGAGCCGTCAGGTTCCGCTCAAAAACTACATAGGCCTCGCGCACAACGTAGGCGGCACAGGACACTACTGTTATGTAACGATTCTGAAGAGGTAAGTGCTCATGTCATCGTCTATGCCAACGATCAGGTCAAAGCCGATAACCATCGTGGAAGAGATTCCGATAAGCAAGACGCTGAAGTTCTGGGAAGGCCTCAAACAGGGCAAAGTCTACGCCACGAAGTGCTGCAAGTGCGGCAAGCTGTACTTCCCGCCCTCGGCAGACTGCCCAGACTGCCTATGCTCAGAAATGGAATGGATCGAGCTAGGCGGCGAAGCGGAAATAGAAACCTTCACGCACGTGGTCGTGCGTCCAACTTCGTTCTGCCAGTACAAACCCTACACCGTGGCCATCGGCAAACTCAAAGACGGCGTCAAAGTGCTCGCATGGCTCACAGGCTTCAAGCTCTCGCAGATCAAAGTAGGCATGAAAGTAAAGGTAGTCGCCAAAGTCGACGCCGAAGGCAATGCTTCGTACGAGTTCGTGCCAGCTTGCTGAGGCTCTGTTACGCCCGCAGGCTTTTTATCCAATCCAGTGTCTTTGCGATCAGTTCCTGCTCTTTTCCTTTGTAGATGTGATCTGCCCCTTCGATTACCGTAAGCGTTTTGGGTTCGTTGGCTTGGTTGTAGATTTCCTGCGCCTCGTCTACGCCTACGATGGTGTCGTCTGCGCCTATCATGACGAGCAACGGGACGCCACGGAGCTTCGAGGCGGCATCGCACTCGTTCAGTTCCATCAGCTTCTCCCTGACATACCTCGAGCGAAGGCGCACGCCGTAGACTTCAAGCTTGAACAACCTTGACACGTTGACGAACTTGTCAAATCTCGACAGGACCAGGAAGGCATATAGTCCAAGTCTGCCTTTCGTGCGTCTGATGAACTTCCTAACGTTGTAGTTGTGGTTTTTGGGCGTGGACCAGAGCACAAGGCCTTTGACTCTCTTCTCGTCTTTCAGCGCGTAGAGCGAGACCGCGCCGCCGAGGCTGTGGCCTACAACGAAGATTTGGCCGCGCAAAACCTCAGGCCTCGAAGCCAGATAACTCAAAGCGCATTTCACGTCTTGCTGTTCACCGATGCCGTAGTCGAATTTGCCTGTGCTTTTGCCGACGCCTCGAAAGTCGAAGATGAGGACAACGAAGCCGCTTTCGCAGGCTTTCTTGGCCAGCCACTTGTAGATCTTCAAAAAATGGTAGCCTTGGCTGTTCATGCCGTGCAGAATCAGCAGTGCAGGCGCGGGAACCACGTCTGGAACATGCAATTCGCCGTATAGCCTCGCATCAGCGGATTCAATCCACGTTTCCTCGGTTTTCACGGATAATCTCACTGCAGAAAGTATTATTACTGCAGGGCTCGGATATTTAAGAAGTGGTTTTGATTATGTCTACGAAACGATCTCGAAAGCGCAAGAAGCCTGAGAAGCCAGTTGAGCCTGCTGAGGCTCCTGCGCCTGAAGTACCCGCCCCAGAGGTGCCTGTCCAAGAAACACCAGTCACTGAAACACCTCCTCAGGAACCGCCCACACCGGCCGAGCCTACCCCAGTTGAGGAGGCTCTCACGGTTCCGGAAGCCGTTCAGGAGACGCGAGAAGAGTTTTCGCCCGCGTCAGCTGAGAAGCCTTGGTACAAGTTCTGGCCTGAAGGCGTCCCAAAAAGCATTGACTATCCTAACGTGCCGCTCTCTGACTTGCTCAAAATGGCGGTTGAAAAATATCCCGATAACACGGCTATCGTGTACTTCGGCAAGCCCATGACTTACAGGGAGCTGGATGTGGCGGTTGACAAGTTTGCCACAGCGCTGGCTGATATTGGCGTGAAGAAAGGCGACAAGGTCGCTCTCTTCCTAGCCAACATGCCCCAGTTCGTGATCGCCTACTACGGCGCCATCAAGATCGGCGCAATTGAAACCGCTATCAGTCCACTGTACAAGGATCGGGAGGTTGAGCACCAGCTTGTGGATTCTGAGACGGAAACCATCGTGGTTTTAGACGCGCTATATCCCATCGTGGAGCGCGTCATGGACAAGACTAAGCTGAAACGCGTCATCGTCGCAGGCCTCGGAGAGTACATGCCTCCCATCAAGGCAAAACTGGGCAAACTGCTGGGAAAGATTCCATCGCACAAAGTGGAGCGCAAGCCCAACGTGTACTTCTTCCAAGAACTGCTCCACAAGTACCCTGCCAATCCACCGAAAGTGAAGATTGATCCGAAGGAAGACCTTGTGGCGCTACAGTACACGGGCGGAACCACAGGCACCTCAAAAGGCGCCATGCTCACGCACCTGAACTTGGTTTCGAACGCGGTTGCATGCGCCGCATGGCTCAGAGGCACCACGGGAGGCGAAACGTTTCTAACAGTGCTGCCGCTGTTTCACATCTACGGCATGACCACAGGCATGAACGCACCCATCTATTTAGCAGGTAAGATAGTGATGCTTCCCAAATTCGACATCGAAACCACACTGAAGAGTATCGCAAAGCACAGGGTTACAGTGTTCTGCGGAGCGCCCACAATGTACGCCATGCTTCTGGATCACCCCGAGATGAAGAAATATGACTGTACAAGCGTGCGGTTCTGCATCAGCGGTTCGGCGCCGCTGCCGCCTGAGGTCCAGAAGAAATTCATGCAAGCCACGGGAGGCGTGCTCGTCGAAGGTTACGGACTCACAGAGTCTTCGCCTGTTACGCACTGCAACCCGCTAGACAGGTCGATGAAGACGGTGAACGTGGGCTCCGTTGGATTACCGTGGCCCGACACGGAGGCAAAGATCGTGGACATAGAAACAGGCACAAAAGATCTTCCGATTGGCGAGACAGGCGAACTCATGGTCAAGGGCCCGCAAGTGATGAAAGGCTACTGGAAAATGCCTGACGAAACCGCCGCCGTGCTCAAAGAGGGCGGATGGCTGCTCACAGGCGACATAGGCAGAATGGACCCAGACGGCTACTTCTACATCACTGACCGCAAGAAAGACCTGATCAAATACAAGGGCTACAGCGTGTACCCGCGCGACATCGAGGACGTAATTTACGAGCACCCTGCAGTCAAACTGTGTGCTGTGGTTGGCAAACCTGACCCAGTGGCCAGCGAAATTCCCAAAGCCTTCATAGTCCTCAAAGACGGCGCCACCGCCACCGAAAACGAAATCAAGAAATTCGTAAACGACAAAGTCGCGCCCTACAAAGCCATCAGAGAAGTCGAGTTCCGAAAAGAACTACCCATGACTCTCGTCGGCAAAGTCCTCAGAAGGGTGCTCCAAGAGGAAGAACGAGCGAAAACTCAGAAGGCCTAACGCCTTCTCCTTATACTATTATCATTTCTAGGAGTTGCGCACTTGTTCAGGCAGGCTGCCTAGAGCCGCCATGTTGTTGAGTGTTCCTTTTTTGCCGATGCGGAGTTGCTTTTCGCCTCTGAACGTGGACATGCGCGCGTTTTCAATCTGAACGGTATCGCCTATGCTTATGGAGTTTATCTGTTCGTTCCAGAGGCACAGTTTGATTTGGCCTGTTTCGTCGGCTATGAGCACGTTTACTACGCTGGCGTAGTTGCCGAATCTGGTGAAGACCATTTTTGGTTTGGGGATTTCGACGATTTTGGCTTTGAGGTTGATTTGTTTCATGCCTGTTCGCAGGTCTTTTATGCGTAGGGCAGGCGCGTTTTCTGCGTTGATCGCGGTGGTTCGGCCGGTGAGGATGGTTTTTCTGAAGGCTCTGATGGGGTTCTTTTGTTCAGCGAAGAACTCTTGTGGAACTGGAAACTGGGCCACGACTTTCTGGCCTTTTAAAATGAGCATTATGGCCTTTTCCTGTGTTCGGCTGCGGCACGTTATTGAGAGTTCGCCGCATTTGGCCTGGTTAGCCTTTTCAGCAGAGATTAGGGCTTGAAAAAAATGGTCGGGGTCTATGTCAAATTTGGTAGAAAGAAAGGCGAGATACTCGCCGACAGATACTTTGCTTCGCACTTGTTTGTCTACTCTTTTGCCAATGATATTTCCATCGTGGAAACCATTCTTGACCTGTTTTCGCCTTCCCGTGGTGGTAGCTCTTCTGTGCCTATTGCGATTTTGCTTACCTTGACGTCTTTGAGGAAGCGGCTTCTGACGATTTCAGCAACGTCGACTGCGGTGGTTATGGCTTGTCCGCGTGCCTTCAGGGTTATTTCCTTCAGGTTGCCTGACGAGAAGCTGGTGATGACGGCTAAGACGTAGCTCATGGCTGGTTTCCTTCCAATGAAAACTGTTCCTGGGTCTCTATCCATTTTGCTTGTCACTCCTTTTTGTTGTTGTTTGTCGTGTGTAACGTTGCAGTGTCGGCTTTGTTGTTCAACACCTGAACGCTACTGCCAAGAATAGTGCGCATCGTTCCTTATAAATGCGCATATTTACACTACAGGGCCACACAGGTTCGATTCGTCAAGCTGTTCCATGGTCGTCTTGGTTAACGCACGTATGTTTTCAAGGTCAGGCAGTTCGCCGTAGCTCACTAGAGTTATGGCTGTGCCTTCGCCTCCCATGCGTGCAGTTCTGCCGATCCTATGGAAGTACGTTGGCGCCTCTGCCGGTACGTCATAGTTGATGATGTGTGTAATGCCTTGAATGTCCAAGCCGCGTGCAGCCACGTCGGTGGCGATCAACAGCTCTAGTCTTCCCTGTCTAAAGGCGTTGGTCACTGCGTCGCGCTGTGCCTGCGTGAATCCCGCGTGCAAAGCCCTAGCGTCGTAGCCTTTCATTCTAAGGTTGTCCGAAAGTCTGCTCGTGTCCGTGCGCGTGCGGCAGAATATGATTGCCCGGCGTACGCGCTGCTGGTGGAGTATGTTGCACAGTGCCTCAAACTTGTTAGCGTTGTTGACCACCATGTAATACTGGTTGATCTGTTCAAGCGCAATCTCATCTTTGCTCACGAGGATCTCCTCAGGATTCCGCATGTACCTGTTGCAAACGCGACGCACATTGTTGTCGATGGTTGCCGAGAAAAGGCTGGTCTGCCTGTTCGTAGGCACACGTCGCAGAATGTAGTCAATATCGTCAATGAAGCCCATGTCCAGCATACGGTCTGCCTCGTCAAGCACCAGAATCTTCACGTAAGCCAGATTCAACACGCCGCGCTTCATCAAGTCGATGATGCGGCCAGGTGTGCCCACAACAATGTGGACGCCACGGTCTAGAGCATGTATCTGGTTTTCGATTGAGGCTCCGCCATAGACGGCGAGAACCCTGAAACCTGCATGCTTGGCGAACTTGCTCATGTGGTCCGCGACCTGCACGGCCAACTCGCGCGTGGGCGCCAAAACAAGGCCTTGAACGCGACCGACCTTTGCGTCTAAACGTTCGATCATTGGTACGCCGAAGGCAGCTGTTTTGCCCGTACCCGTTTGGGCTTGACCTATAACGTCTCGTCCCTCAAGTAATGGAGGAATCGCTTCAGCCTGAATCGGAAAAAGCTCCGTAAATCCAAGCTCGTCAATTCCGCGCATGACTTGCGGACTCAACCCTAACTCACTAAAACACTTCAATTGCATATTTTTTCATGTCTCCTATCACAAAATACTTGCTGACCTAATCCAGAAGCCTCTAAAACCGGGCTCCCCTTTAGTTACGCACCAGTTAATGTGACAACCACACAACACAAGACACGTATATAAAAGCATTTGCGCAGCTGGGAAGGGAAATGATGTTGCGTCTTTCCTAGCAAGTGAGCATCAAGCATTAGTGGTGCTTGATTGTGCGATGGCTGTGATTTCTGAAAAGCTGTGCGGCCTTCTTGTTTGCTTTGGCATTTGAGAACAAGGCAGAAATGCTTATTTTGTGAATTGCCCTCTATTCCAGATGAGTACAACAGAAGGAATAAGCAACGGAAGAAAAGAAAGACGTAGAGTGTACTTTTCTATCAGAAATTGGAACATGCAAAGCAATTGACGAAGGAGAAGAAGGCAAGGCACTGCGAAAGCAATCATGCACCAACGGCATCAAGGATTATTGTTGTTACCTATGTGCTGATCATGATATCTGCGATATTAGCTGCAACTATATCAGAAGAAGTGATTTGTCAGATCCTAGCAAGGTTGTTGATGAAGAGCTGAAGAAATATAGTGCAGCCATCGAAAGATTATCTGTCTTCTTTGCTGAAGGAAGAATCAATGAGCAGTCATATCTTATCTCAGTAAGGAAACTTGAAGAGAGAATCAAAAGATTGGAGGAAGCCAAAAAAAGTCCGGACATCGAGCAGACTTCGGTTGAAAACTTGCGCCAATCTCGCGAACCAAGCTTTGTTGAAGAGAGCCCAACTGGGCTTTGGTACTTGATTCCATTCTTCTTTGGCTTAATTGGCGGTTTCGTGGCCTACATTGGGGTGAAAGATCGTGATGAATCGATGGCCACGAATCTGTTGGTCCTAGGGATAGTATGGTCTCTCATTATGAGCTTAATCGCTTGGGTATGGTGGTCGGCTTTGTTGTCTTCAATATACCGTTGCGTGAGTGTTCTGTCTGCAATTACACGCTAATCTGGAGCCCATGATTCGCAGGATTGCCATGATTGCCGCTCGGACAGCAAGCTGATCATATATACTCACTCATCTTTTTGCCTGTTTTCTTTGTCCACTCAGCAAGAGGGACGGCGAACTGTTTTTCTACGTTTGGTCGGTGTAGACTGTTGTAGGTGCAGAAGCATCGCACCTTGCCATCTGGCGTGGCGTAGTGTATTGCGCATTTTCTGACTCTGTCTAGATCCATGTTCCAGACATCTTGGAAGTGCATGATGCCTATCATGACTATGCGTCTCATGAAGTCGCCTAATGCATCGTAGCTGCCTTTGGTGACGACGTCTTTGATTAGTCCTCTTACTATTCCGTGTTTGGCCAGCGGCAGGAGCTTGACCATTTTCATCTTGGCGATGGTCTTGTTGCCTTTGGCGCCTGAGTAGTAGACGCTCCAGAACACATCTGCAAACTTGTCCACGTCCACGTACTTCATGATCGGCTTATACGACCCATCTTTCTCAACTACTAGAAACGTGGCCGCACCACACATCGGATGAATCGTGAAATCCGGATAGACTTTGTTCTTGATGACGCCCATGCCCTTCGTCATTGGTGTGGGCCAGTTCACGGGTCGCCAGTCAAACCTGCCCACCGCGCCGCCAGTTTGAGCCTCAATCTCCTTCATAGTGTCAGGAATCGTAATCCTCATCTTCCGCGCGTCATTCTTCTGAAGCCGGCCAGCCATCGAAACGGGCTGAATGTTGATGCATCTAACCACATCGTGGTTTTTGATGGCGAAGTCGATGATTGCTCCGAGATCCTTGTCGTTCACGCCCTTCGCCAGCGTCACAACCAGCACAATCGAATCAATGTCCAGCTTGCGCGCGTTTTCAATAGCCTTCAGCTTTGTGGCCACAAAATTCTTTCTCGCACGCGTCTGGACGTAAATATCATCCCGCAATCCATCAAACTGCAAGTAAAGCGTACTCAAACCCGCATCCAGCAGACTCTTGAAGTAGTCAATGTCCTCAGCAATGCGGATGCCGTTCGTATTGACTTCAATGTGGCTGATGCCTGCCTTCTTGGCCTCACGGATCAAGTCAGGCAGGTCGTTCCGTAGTGTGGGTTCGCCGCCGCTAAACTGCAGCGCGTTGCACGCCCACGGCTTGTTTGCCCTGAGCACATGGAACATCTGCACAATCTGTTCAAAAGTAGGTTCGTACACGTAGTTTGAGGCGCCTGCGTACGCAAAGCACACCGGGCAGGCCATGTTGCACCTATTCGTCACGTCCACAATGCCCAAAATCGTAGGCGTCCTGTGATCAGGACACACGCCGCAGTCAAATGGGCAGCCCTGAGCTTTCGGGCTCTGCGGATTCTCCAAACCGCCACCCACGTAACGCTCGTCAAACCAGTTATCATAGAACCAGCGGAAAAGCTCCGCATCACCCCAATAGACATCCTCAAACTTGCCATGCTCGGGACATGTCTTCTCAAGGTAGATGACACCGCCTTCCTCGTAGATACGCATCGGAATCTTGCAGTGGCACTCGGGACATATGCTGTTAGACATGGTCTCGAACTTACCCTGCGCGTGCGCCTCAACCTTGGCTGTCTGTTCGGACTTCGTCATAAGGTTCACCACATGAAGATTTGGCTATTCGCCTATGGAAGCTATTAGCATTTCTGGGCCATATAAACCATGGAGTGAGCGCCTGTACACCTAGTGTACGACCGCGAACCCAAACATTCGCAGGCCGTCAAAACGCATATCAAGCCATCCACGGCAACTAGATTCAAGAGAGGGCCTAGGTGCGCATCAAAATTAACGTCAAAGGCATCGTCCAAGGCGTAGGCTTCCGCCCCTTCATCTACTGCACTGCAGTAAACCACAACCTCAACGGCTACGTCAAGAACCTAGGCGACGCAGGCGTCGAAATCCTATTAGAAGGTTCAGAGCAAAACGTCAAAACCTTCCTGCATGACCTCAAAACTAGGAAGCCGCCGCTTGCCCAAATCTACGAAATAGCCACGACTAAACTGCAGGGCAAAAACGAGTACGAAGCCTTCACCATCCACAAAAGCTCCAAGCAAATCGAACACTCAGGTTCGGTCGTCCCGCCTGACATAGCCATCTGCGACGAATGCCTCAACGAACTCAGACAACCAAAGAACCGACGACACGACTATTTCTTCATAACCTGCACCAACTGCGGCCCACGCTACACCATAATCGAGCAACTACCCTACGACCGCGAAAACACCACCATGCGCGACTTTCCAACCTGCAACTACTGCCAAGGCCAGTACGTCGACCCCTTGAACAGACGTTTTCACGCTCAAACCGTGGCGTGTCCAGAGTGCGGTCCCAAAGCGTATCTCACCGACAGCAAAGGCCAATCCGTGACGTGCAAAGATCCAATCCGAGAAGCAGGACAACTGCTCCAAGAAGGCCACACGCTCGCCATCAAAGGCTACGGCGGCTTCCACGTCGCCACATCCACCACACAAGACAAACCGCTGACGAGACTCAGACAGGTCAAACATCGAAGCCAAAAACCCTTCGCCATCATGGCACGCGACCTCAAAACCGTCAAGTCCTTCGCCGAAGTGAGCAAAGCCGAAGCCGAACTCTTAACTTCGTACGCTAGGCCGATAGTGCTGCTGAACAAGAGCAGCAACTACTGCCTTTCAAGCTTGATCGCACCGAACCTGCATAACGTGGGCGTCATGTTGCCCTACACGGGCCTACACTACATGCTCTTCGACAATGTAAACGAGTCTGCCTTCGTCATGACCAGCGCAAACCCAACCAACCAACCCATAATAACCGACAACCAAGAAGCCCTCAAAACACTAGGCGACACCGTTGACTACTTCCTGTTCCACAACCGAACCATAGGCCATCGATGCGATGACTCGGTTCTGCGTATGCACGGCAGACGCAACGTGTTCATACGTCGCTCGCGTGGCTACGCGCCCGCACCCATATTGCTGAAGCGGAAAACCAAGTGTTGCGTTGTCGGCCTCGGCGGCGAGATCAACAACACCGTCTGCATACTGCTTGAAGATAGGGCCTTCATATCCCAACATATAGGCGACGTAGAAAACATCGAAACCAGAAGCTTCCTCCAAAACACCGTCAAACACCTCATACGGCTCACCAACAGCAAAGTCCAGGTCATCGCCTGTGATCTCCATCCTAAATTCGCAACTACAAGATTTGCACAAGAAATGGCAGAACAGAACGGCTGGCAACTCTTCCAAGTGCAACACCACTACGCGCATGCGGCCGCGCTAATGGTTGAACATGACGCAGAGGAAATCATAGGCATCTGTTGTGACGGGTACGGTTACGGCGCCGACGGCGAAGCATGGGGTGGCGAAATTCTACTGTGCTCGCAAGAGAGGTTCGGGTTTGAACGTGTTGCGTATCTGGAGCCACAGCTTCTTGTAGGTGGCGATCTTGCCACGCGCTATCCGTTGCGGACAGCCGCAGGCATCCTCCACAAGCACGTAGACATCGAAAACTGGCTACTGCAAAACAAGCAACATTTCCACCACGGTGAAGACGAAGTCCATGTAATCCTTCACCAACTACAAAAAGACACAGGAACAGTTCAGACTACAAGCTGTGGACGCGTGCTAGACGCAGTCGCTGCCGTCTTAGGCGTGTGCTACGAGCGTACCTACGAAGGCGAACCTGCCATGAGGCTCGAGTCCGCCGCACGCGGAGGTAGAGATGTGCTTCGACTGAAACCCAAGACAAAGGGCGACGTGCTTGACACCACGCAACTGCTGCTTGAAATCTTCGAAAAGAAAAGCAGATATTCAGTGGCAGACTTGGCTTATTCAGCACATGTTTACTTAGCTCGTGGTTTAGCGGTACTAGCCGCCGAAAAGGCCTCCGAGAGTCATGTCAAAACGGTAGGCTTCTCGGGAGGAGCTGCATGCAACGAAATCCTTGCAAGCGTAATGCGGAAAGCCATCGAGAAAGAAGGCCTCTGCTTCGTAGTTCATGAGGTCATCCCGCCTGGTGATGGTGGCATATCATTCGGCCAGTCCGTGGCCATCGGCTTTTCCAGCAACTGAACCATAACCGATTTATCCCCGCCCAAGGCTGAGTACGATTGATAGGCATGTGTCTGGCAATACCCGGCAAAGTCATAACCGTTGAAAAGGACAGAGCCAAGGTAGACTTCGGCGAAGGAGTTCTCCGAGAAGTCAACATAACCCTTGTAAACGCACGAGTAGGCGACTACGTCCTA